>NZ_JAAHHG010000710.1 GCF_010692555.1 Okeania sp. SIO3B5
GGAGTCAGGAGTCAGGAGTCAGTCCTCAGGAGGGAAGACTGAAGTTGGAAGAAGGAAGAAGAAGAACTGGAGTTGAAGGAGAAAGTTTTTTTATCACGCTCTTATCCGGACATGATATTACGCAAAGACACTATATAGCAATGAGCGCTCAGGTATTTACAATGTCCAGTTCAAAGTGCAGTCTAGAAAAGGTGTACAAAAGATAATGTGTAAATATGCCAGCGCACATTGCTATATATAGTGCCTACTAATTGAGGCGATCGCTATAAATTTTATAGCGATCGCCTCAAGATAGATACCATACAGGACTTACGCACGGACACCAGATACAGTGAGAGCGTTTTGCTCCGCAACATATAAAGCGGAGCTTGGCGTTAGTCAATGGCATTAGCCCCTACATATGGCGTTTTCAAGGTAAAGCAAATTTAAAGTAGTTTCTCACACTTAAGTTCTGGTATTATTCTACAACCAGATGGCCAACCATACCAGCGCCACGGTGAGGAATACAGAAGAATTCATAATCACCGGCCTTAGCATCTGCTGGGATATTTATATCAAAGCTCTCTCCAGCTCTAAATGCCAGTTGTTTGTGGGAAAGTGATTTGGACAGATTTGGATCGGGTGACTTAGCAGGATTGAACATTACATTATGAGGTGGGAGCATAGCATTCTTAAATGTAACTGTATCACCTGGTTTAACAGCTACTTTCTTAGGACCAAATTGTAGTCCACCAGCACCCATTGTTACTGTATAGTTTGCTGCTTCTGCTGGATTAGAGAATACTAAACTACTGATAACTAGCATTGCTATGGAAGCTAGCAGTGCTACAGACTTGGAAAGCGAAGAGATAAAACGCATATTTACTCCTGTTTTTTTAAGATGATTATGTATTCGCTGGTCATTATACAATAGAGATCTCCGAAAAAAATCTAAAACCCTGATTATGTCTTGGTAAAAATCTAATTTCTGGATATTTTTGATTGTAAAACGACAGATTGTCATACTCAAATAATTTACCATAACAAAGGAGAAATTTTCACTACTGTGTTGTCAAAATCTAAAAATAAAAAATAATGAGTCCTTTACCAGATCACCGTCCACAACAAATGTCTTTAGGCCCTCTGGAAACAGAGATTTTGAATATTGTTTGGACATTAGGTTGTGTCACAGTCAAACAGGTACATGAATATATTCTGGCTGACCCTGACCGAGAACTAGCTTATACTTCAGTAACTACAGTGCTACGTCGCCTGACTCAAAAGGGTTGGTTAATTTGTGATGAAAGTGAGCGTGCTTTTGTGTGGCGACCTTTAGTTTCTCGTCAAGAAGCTCAAATGTTGAGAGCCCATCAACAATTAAATAAATTTCTGGAAGTAGGAAACCCAGATTTAGTGGCCTCTTTTGCCGATAGTTTAGATTCTGCTAGTATCGAGCAAATAGAAGCGATCGCCGAAAAGCTAAAAGCTATACGCAAAGTTAGGGAGGAAAAAGGATAATGCACCTGATTATCATTTTGGGAGCTTTTGGGTTATCTTATGGCCTCAGAAAAGCTTACTTTTTTAC
Organism: Okeania sp. SIO3B5; assembly: GCF_010692555.1. Taxonomy (GTDB): domain Bacteria; phylum Cyanobacteriota; class Cyanobacteriia; order Cyanobacteriales; family Microcoleaceae; genus Okeania. Next base: position 1,565 of record NZ_JAAHHG010000710.1, read on the forward strand.
TCCGCGTAATTGGGGCCAACGTTGGGAGCGATCACTGCTGTTATTTATTTCTCCTCCCATAATATTAGTTACGACAGCTATTGCAGTTATTTGTATGGGTCCTCAAGGAAAAATGCTTGGACTATCAACTGGATGGTTTAGTTATTTATTGGCCTGGGGTTTTTGTGGATGGACAGCTATTTTAGGTTTGGTTTTAGGTTATCAAGGATGGCAGTCTGTACAAGAAGTGAATAATTATCCTCAGATAATTATTAAGGGTAAATCAGTACGTTTACTGGATAATCCTATTTTATTTAGTGCCCAAATAGGCTTTTGGGATTCTCAGTTAGTAGTGAGTAAAGGACTTATAGAAAGATTAAATTCCGAGCAACTTTATGCAGTTTTAAATCACGAGCAAGCACATTATTATTATCGAGATACTTTTTGGTTTTTTTGGTTCGGTTGGCTAGGAAAAATTGTGCCTTTTTTACCAAATACTGAAGTTTTGTGGCATGAACTTTTGACTCTTCGAGAAGTGCGTGCCGATCAGTGGGCAAAAAAACAAGTTGATGGATTATTATTGGCAGAAATTTTGTTGCTAATGGTGAGCGATCGTTTAACTCAGCCAGCTAATTTTGCTGCTGCATTTAGTTGTACAACTCCGCCTAACCGTTTGACAGAAAGAATCGATGCGTTGTTAGCAGAACCAGATTTTTCTATACAACAAAATAATTATTGGTTTTGGAGTTGGATATTATTAAATTTTTTCCCTTTAATAACTATGTTATTTCATCATTGAAAGAAGGAAGAAGGAAGGAGGAAGAAGGAAGAAGGAAGAAGGAAGAGGATAAGAATTTTTTTTTATCGCGCTATTATCCGGACATCATATACAGCGTATTTTATATTAGTGAGGTGCACCAGTCGCGGGCAAAATGCACGCAATACAAACACTTTACCATTTATATTTGTACCTCATCTATGTGCAATATGCTTTCATTAATTGATAATTGATAATGGATAATTGATAATTACCTCTGGTTAAAACCGTCCTTGATTGAATATAAGGAGATATTATTTCTTTTCTCTTGGTCGATTGGATATGGCGAGGAGACCTCGCCATCCCTCGACCGCTTTTTTACCCTTAAAAGGGGGAGGCTTTAAACCAGAGTTATTTAATTATTAATTATTAATTATTAATAATTCGGTAAATTGTGATTTAATCGTTTTTAGCAAAAAAAATACTTTAGAGTAATTAGATTCATAATCATAAAAGAAAAAAAAGAATGTCAATCTCAATCAAGACATGAAACGCCAAAATTTAGAGGGTCGTTAAAAACCCCCTAAATTTCTTGATAGATTTTCATCTTCTGCCTTTTTTAACCCAATGCTGAAAGTAAGTCAGAGATTACTTTTGACTTTTGACTTTTGACTTTTGAATTTTGATATCTAAGCTGCTGACAATAAATATTCTTGTCTTTTCTGGTGCTGTAAATTATACATATGTTCAAACAATTTCCAACAATATTCTTCAGAAAGTCCGCAAGTTATAGCTCCTCTAAGTACAACATTCAAATACCAATCGTTAGGAGCTAATTCTTGGGGCAATTTATCTATAACAGTATAGGTACAAACCTCACTATATAATTCCCCCTGACTATACACCTCAACTATTTCTGGTCGATAACCACCGCAGTGAATTTGTTTAATAAAATCGAATTTTACACTTTCTCTTTCATCTAGGCGAGGACGTAACCTCAAAGGTAAATTATAAAGTACTCCTTCTACATTAGAATTCGGGTCTTTCACTACATCTAATGCTCCACAATTACGCTTTTCTAAATAACGATAAAATCCAATTCTATATCCTTTAAGTGTAGCCGGACCGATGACGTAAGGATGGGTATTTTCTCCCATGGTTCGTTTTAAGTCTACAGGACACATACAAGATCCATAGGCAAAGTAGTAAAACTTTTTCTCTGTAGAAGTCTGCTTGTTCATCTTAGTTATTGATTTGAAAATCTGAGTGAGTATATGTCTGGAAAGACAGATTTGATTGGAGCATATGCATTAAATTGTGCAGAGTGTTTGATACTTTTTTCTGTTAGATTTTGCACAATTATAGTAATCAGTAGTAAGCTATCAACTTTTTTTCTTTTGGTGTGTCATTTTGAAGAAGGAGTCAGGAGTTAGGAATTAGGAGTTAGGCTACTTAATAATTTGGTTAAGTATAGCAGTTGCCATTACTATATTTGACAGATCAAAAGCTTAAAACTTAGACAACGCCATATTTTTCGGCCCTTCAGTCCTTCCTTCTCTGCTAGAAAACTAATTGCTTAAATAACTAAATGCCTTTTTCCTTCTTCCTTCTGCTGTAACTAATTAGGGTTTGCTGATTAAATATCGCACGCATTGACTGATATTGGTTTTAGGCAATTTATGTCTGGAAAAAGTATGAGCTTTTCAGCAAGTAATGGTTAAAAAAGTGAGGGTTTTCACCGAAGCAAAAGCCGAAAAATCACTCTGACTATTATTTTGGCCACTGACTCTGTAATTCCCATTCCTTCTTCGTCCTAACTACTGCCTACTCCCCTCCTGGGAGCTATCCCTTATAAGGAACTCCTCAGACACGAGGACACGGAGACGCGGAGACACGGGGACACGGAGAGAAGGGGAGAAGGGGAGAAGGGGAGCAGGGGAGAAGGGAG
>NZ_JAAHHG010000711.1 GCF_010692555.1 Okeania sp. SIO3B5
CACGGGGACACGGAGAGCAGGGGAGAAGGGGAGCAGGAGAGAAGGGAGAAATAGTCATATCAGAAATGGGGACACGGAGACGGGGAGACACAGGGAGAAATAGTCATAGCATCTAAATAAAATTACTTAATTTATCAAAATTAATGTACTTTTAAATACATTTTCTCTCTAGAAAAAGGCTTTTAAAGTCTTAAACATAATTTGTCTATTTTGTCAATTTTTATGTTAAGAAAGATGTTTATAAAGCATAGCTTACTAAGGGGGGAACTACTTAAAAAGGGGAGAGTCTTCAAAGTCCCCCTTTTTAAGGGGGATTTAGGGGGATCGTGAATATACCTCATAACTATAGGAATTGCTATAAAAGGAGCAACAATCAAATGCCTTACAGCGATTTAACATTACCAAAAATCCAACAAGAATTTTCCTTAACTATCAATGAAACAGTCGATTTTTTTGCCAATATTCCAGAAGTTAAACCAAGCGATTTCCTAAAACAAACATTACAAAATAATTTACCATTAGCCTTAGCAATTAATACAGAAAAAGCCCGCTCGGAAATGATTATTGCTCCAATTTTAATAGAATTCAGAAAAACCCTAAATAATCAAATTAGCCTGTTTTCCGGAACAGAATTTAACGTCGATACTGCCAGAGGATTAAACGGTACTTGTGACTTTCTCATTAGTCTAGACCCAGAACAACTATTTATTAAATCTCCAGTTTTTGCCATTGTAGAAGCAAAAAAAGAAAACTTAAACGCCTGATTAGGACAATGTCTCGCAGAAATGATAGCAGCACAAATATTTAATCAACAACAAGGCAATCAAATTTCCACCATTTACGGTGTCGTCACCACTGGAAATATTTGGAAATTCTTAAAGTTAGAAAATACAGAAGTTCACATCGATCTAACCGAATACTTTATTAATAACTTAGAGAAAATTTTGGGAATTTTTTCCCTGGGAATTAATAGTAATTTGCCCAACAAACAGCAAAATTTGTAGATGCGTTAGACGGCAACAATTTAGAAGATGAAAAGCATTTAACAATCCGTCGCAACGGTTCGCGAACGCTAAACGCAACTCTAGGAAGCTACCAGCAACCCTCTACGACTCAAGTCGTTACTAGGAATAAGCGATCGCTCTCAGATTAATAATTTTTCTATTCACTGGTTGACAAAAACTTTCTTTCTGTTCTACTATTATGAAATCAAGCAAAAATCAATAATTAAAAATGAAGGTCTATTTAGATACTAGCGTATTGAACAGAATATTTGACGACCAGTCTCAGCCTAGAATCTATTTAGAATCAGTGTCAATGACGCTAATATTCTTACTAATCGAAAACCAAATAGTAGAAATTGTATCCTCAGAGGCTTTAGTAGTAGAAACCAATAATAACCCATATAACGATCGTCGTACTTTTGTCGAAAGCGTGCTACAGGAAGCTAAATATTTCCAAAGTCTTAACGAAAATATGTTAATAAGAGCAGAAGAAATAGAAGCAACAATGGGTATTAAAGGACTTGACTCCTTGCACTTGGTTTGTGCTGAAGAACTGGGGGTAGATTATTTCATTACCTGCGACGATAAAATAATTAAAAGATACCGTGGGACTTTAATTGTTCAAAATCCCACAGAATTTGTTAGTAATGTTATTAATTCTTAAAGGCAGGATTAAAATGAATCAAAAATTAGTAGTACCGCAAATGGATTCTATCAGAACCGAAAGTGTCAAAGTAATTGTAGAACGGTTAGGAATTGCTAAAGCAGCATTTTTCTGTCGAGAAACTATGTCACAGCCGATTGATTATTTAGAGTTAAAAGAAAAAATATTTGGAGAAAAAACAGCCAGGGAAATTTACGAGAAAATTAAAAATAACAGACAGATATAGACCTGAGAAAAAGCGATCGCTCTTTTCCTTCTGGAAATATTAAAAAAGCGATCGCCCAATACAACCCTCAGAAACCAACACCAATCCTCTACGACTCAAGTCGTTTTATCCAACATTTTAATGCAAGTTACGGAGATTATACCAAGGAGAAATATTAATTATACGAACCTACAGATGAATAAACCTCGGAAGCGAAAGTCAAAATCTATCAAAACAGAATCGATACCAAAACAACAGCATCAAATTGATTTATTCAACTTATTAATTTTTACTTAAGAAATACCTCACAAAACCAATATGGTTGTAATATTTGCCAGTTAATTTATTAATTTTTGCATCCCTATGGTAGACAACGTTAATTCAACTCCATTAATTTTTGATGACGACGGTAGTCAAGATGGAATGACCGCATTAGCTTATGTGCTGGGCAACCCTGAATATGATGTTCAAGCTATCACTATTGCACAAGGTATTGCTCGCCCGGAAATCTTCGTTGATAATGTAGAGCTAATGCTCGGAAGACTTGGTGTAACAGGTATTCCTGTAGGTGTCGGTCGTTCCGATCCATTAGAGGGTGATAATGTTTTTCCTGATTTTATTCGGGATGCCTCAGATACTTTTTGGGCACCTTTTGTGACTTTGCCTGATAGCGCTCCACCTGTTGAAACCAGTTCTGCACCAGAACTAATCGTCGAAACTATTAATAATTCTCCCGAACCTGTAGCTATTTTAGCAACTGGTCCAATGACCAACATTGCCGAAGCTCTCCAACTAGACCCCACTATCGTTGATAATATTTCGGTTCTGCAAATCATGGGTGGTGCAGTATTTGTAGAAGGGAATTTACCCGTGCTGCCCGATCCTCCTTTTTCTACCAACTTAGAGGCAGAGTTTAATATTTGGATCGATCCTGTAGCTGCTCAGGAAGTATTTGAGTTTGGGGATGATGGTCTGAATATTCAGATTACTCCCCTAGATGCGACCAATCAAATAGAGTTCGATGCTGATGATTCTCAAGCTTGGGTAGATACGGGTACTCCAGAAAGTTTAATTTCTGCGGAATTTTTAGATTATGCTTTGGAAGTTATTCAAAGTGACAACGATCCTAATCCAGTGTGGGATTTAGTAGCAGCTATTAATCTCGCTGAACCAGAATTTTCCGAAGAAACTCCCCTGCGTATAGAGATAGATACAGATTCAGACCCAGGTGACACTCAAGGGGATATGGTTGTCGTTGCTGATGGAACTCCAAATGTTAATGTTTCCCTAGACCCTAGTTTTGATAATCTCTCTTTTGATGCTAGCGAAGTTTTCTCAGCTTTAGCGCCAAAAGCTACTTCTGGCAACGATCTAATTCCAGGTGGGGAAGAAGACGATCTTCTCCAAGGTCTCGGTGGCAGTGATACTGTTCTTGGTTTTGGTGGCGATGACGAACTCCTGGGCAACCGTGGTAACGATAGTATTAATGGTGGAGATGGTGACGATACTCTCAAGGGTGGCTACGAAAACGATACCCTCAAGGGTGGTAGTGGGGAAGATAGTTTAATTGGTTGGATAGGTAATGATGCCTTATTAGGTGGTAGTGGTGATGATAATCTCAGTGGTGGTCAAGGTCGCGTTCGCGTAAGCGTTGCGTAGCAAATCGCCTCAATGGTGGTGAAGGTGATGATACTCTAACTGGTGGTGCTAGTCAGGATAAGTTTATCTTTGCTGCTAACCAAGCATTCAGTGAAGTGGAGTTAGGTGTGGATGAAATTACTGATTTTGTCCCCGGTCAGGATATGATTCTACTAGACTTAACAACATTTGCTGCCATTACAACTGAAGCAGGTGCTAGTCTTGGTGATGAATTTGCCTCAGTTGATGGTATTGTTGCTGAGAGCGAAGCTATAATTGTTTATAATTCTATTGATAACGGGTTGTATTATAATGCTAATGGCAGTGAAGATGGTTTTGGAAATGGTGGTTTATTTGCTGTTATTTCTGATGAAGTTTTTCCAACAGTAGATGATTTTATGATTAGAGCATAAACATATAGGAGTCAGGAGTCAGGAGTCAGGAGTCAGGAGAAATGGGAATTATAGAAGAGGTAGTCGGAAAAGTTGTCTCTTAATTTTTCTGCCATAATCATCCCAAAATACTAGCCTTTTGCAGCTCTTGCCACCGAAAAGCTGACATTTTTTGAGACAAAAAAATGCTACTGGACTGACACAGCTAAAATGGTGCAATAAGTGTAGGTTGGGTTGAGGGACGATCTTCGGAGCTTATCCGTTAGGATAAACCCAACATTAGTAAGGTTTTGTTGGGTTTCCCTTCGGGAAGCTA
>NZ_JAAHHG010000712.1 GCF_010692555.1 Okeania sp. SIO3B5
CAGGGAACAGGGAACAGGGAACCCACCCCTAACCCCTACTCCCCTACTCCCCTACTCCCCTACTCCCCTACTCCACTACTCCCCTACTCCCCTACTCCCCTACTCCCCTACTCCCCATCCTGCCTGTCCCTGCCTGCGGTGAAAATATCAGGAACGGGAACGGGCAAGATGCCCATTCCACAAAACTATTAAAATCATCCCGTATTTATCTAATGTTGGCATTTATACCCGCGCTCTCCCGTAGGGGAGCGTCGTATGGGAATGCCAACCCATGCTATAATATAGCAATTAATATTAGTAACAGATCGATAAAATTGAAAGCCAGATATAAATACCGTATCTATCCAAATCATATCCAAATAACCAAATTAAATCAACTATTTGGTTGTTGTAGATATGTTTGGAATAGCACATTAGCACATTGTAACCAACTATATTCTAACGACCAAAAGAAACCTGGCTATATGTGTCAACCCACCCTGAGTCGTTTGTTCAGCTTAGTCTGTTTGAATGATGGACGGGAATCCCGCGCTGTACCGCAGGTCAGCGTCGGGAGGATGTCAAGCAACGCCCTTTTACTAAATCAGGACTTACGCAAAATACCAAATCATATACTATCTGTAGGGGTGAACTGCCGTTCACCCAATAACTTTTGAAGGAGATTCATCGAACATTTCTCCTGCTTGTAAACGCTTCATATAACTTTCTTGATCTGTTGCGACTTTACCACAGAGGAAATAAGCACCAAGCAAACTCGGAAAAGCAAGAGTTATTTTAATAGCATCACTAAACTCAATAACTGCTTCTGGGTTAGTAACCGTACCAACAAAGATACCTGCTAAAAACAAGATTTTATAGATAATCACACCCTTGTTTCCAAATAAATATTGCCAGCAAACTTGACCATAATAACTACTAGAAATCATGGTAGAAAAAGCAAACAAAATTATACAAATTGTCAAAACAGCGGGAAACCAGTCAATAACAGTCGTAAAAGCTGCTAAAGTTAGTTCTGAACCATTGAGAGCAGCAAATTCAGGATTATTGTAAACGCCAGTAATAATAACTACTAAAGCAGTCATATTACAGATAATGACAGTATCAATAAATGGTTCTAGCATTGCTACAATACCTTCTCGAACAGGTTCATCTGTCTTTGCCGTAGCATGAGCGATCGCTGCTAAACCCAATCCTGCTTCATTAGAAAAAGCTGCACGGCGAAACCCTTGTATTAGCGCTCCCAGAAAACCTCCTGCCATAGCTTGAGGAGCAAAAGCGCTATGAATTATAGTAGAAAATGCGTGAGGAATAGCAGTAAAATTAGCTAAAATTATCCATGAACCTGCCAAAAAGTAAATGCCACACATTGTCGGTACAATAGCAGCAGCTACTCCAGCAATACGTTGAATACCACCTATTATTACTAACCCAACTATCAATACTAAAATTAATCCATAAAGCCAACTTTGTTGAGCAAAAAAAGGTATCACATTAGCAATAACTACTTGAGACTGGTTAGACTGAAATATGCTGGAACTGCCTAAGACAGCTAAGATATTGAACAATGCAAACATTCCACCTAAAAATTGACCTAATCTTTTTTGTCCTAAGTCAGCCAAACCCATTGATATATAATACATTGGACCTCCAATGCTTGTCCCATCTGGGTTAACTACACGATATTTTTGTGCCAGAGTACATTCAACAAACTTTGTACTCATGCCTAATAATCCTGCGATCGTCATCCAAAAAGCTGCACCTGGTCCTCCAAAACTAATAGCAATAGCAACTCCAGCAATATTTCCTAGTCCCACAGTTCCAGATAAAGCAGTTGCCATGGCTTGAAAATGAGAAACCTCACCCTCATCATTAGGGTCATCGTATTTTCCCCAAATAACGTCTATGGCGTGTTTAAAAGCTCGAATATTAATAAATTGCATTCGGAGAGTAAAAAAGAGACCGCCACCAATTAGCCAAAGTACAATAAGTGGTATCCCTTGGTCGCCACCAATACGATAAAAAATGATAGCATCTATATTTTTTAATATTTGAGAAAAAGTAACAGAAATCCAATCTAACATTTGGTTAGTAGTTCATAGTAATATTTAATACTATACTATACCAAGTAGTATATTTTTTGAATTATATTTATTTGATCGACGAAATAATAGTTGTTTTTGTCAAATTTAACAGTTTCAAAAAAAACATTTTAAATCCTTTTTATCTGAAGATAAACCCAAATTAAAACCTCTTATTGCTTGTTCCAAATCTTCTTGTTATGTTCATAATCTATAGCATGGAGGAACACTATAAAATCCATAATTTTTTACAGAAAAATTGTGGTCTAAAGCCTCCCCTTTAAAGAATATAAAAAAAGATAATATTCCAGGATTTTTACAAATTATGCCACGCTTCATCCTCCTCTGGCTGTAACCAATCTTTTTGTAAGGAAGACTCACTTAACAGGCTAACTTCTGGCTGATCTTGCTGATATTTGGCTTTCAAAAATTGTCAAAAATCCCAAACTTCTTGCAAAATAAAATCAGGGCTATTTTCTACTTCTTTGATTAGCAATTCTTTGGTTTTCATCAGACTTGTAATAGATTAATGAGATAAATTATAATAATAGCTTATTTTAACTTAGACCGAAGCGATCGCTTGTTTCGTCAAACACAGTATTCAGTCAAATATTTCTATGATCAAGATGTAGTTGAGTATATTAATTATTCGTTTGACAATTTTTCTATAGATATTTAGGATATCCATTGTCAAACCTCGACTTAATTAAGCAAATATATTATTATAATATTGCTTGAACTTCCTGAACAGGTTCCATGAATGAAAATTTAGATCCAGATTTGCCTGAAAAGAAAATCCTTCCTTATTCTCAAACTTCGGAGAGTAAACTCATTTCTCTCCCTAATACAAAAAATTATGATTTAGAGTTGATAAATCAGGTTTTAGCCGAACGAACTCGCAAAGCAGAAACAATTCAAGATATCGAAAAGATTGTCAAACTTCTGCCTGATATAGATAAACTAAAGGAAAATCAGCTTAAACAAAACTTAGTTATTTTTCAAATTGAAGAATCTCAAAAGCAAGCTGATTTTAATAGAAAAATAGCAACAAGTAAAGAGTTAACCAAAATCGTTGCTAGTATCACTGGAATAGGAGTCGGTTTATATTTAATGCCAACCGCTCCTTTATTCGGTCCACTTTTGATTATTCTTGGACTAGCAAGTCCGCTTCAATATTCACTAAGAGAAGTGGCCAATCTATGGGAAAGTATGGTTAACTCTACAAAAAATTCAGCATTAAGTTTATTATCACCAGACCAAGCAGCTAGCGATCAGACAGATAATTCGGATCAAATTTCAAATTTATAAAGGAGGCAAAACTTATATGTCAGAATCTAGTGAAAACGATATTTTAGAAAAGTATAAATTCGATAAGTATTATAAGTTTATCACAGCAATTGCTCTCTCAGGAATCTTGTTAATTTTGATTTTGATTTTAGTATATGTTGCGATTCCTCTTACTACACAACAAGTTTTGATAGCTATTATAGGAATGGTTTTATTAACAGCATTAGATGCTTTTAAACGATGCTTTGAATATCCGGACTTATATCAACCTACTACTATTATTTACAACAGACTGGACAACAGAAAGATTAAAAACAGTACAGTATATAACACATCTTATGGAAAACAAAATCTGGCAGAAGCAGCGGCTGAAATTCAGGAATTACTAGAGCAGCTTTCTCAAACTTATCCAACAACAACAGAGAAAGAGCAAATAGAATTAGCCGTGGAAGCAGCAGATGAAATTCAGAAGAACCCTACTCTCAAATCTAGATTAATAGCTGCATTAAAAGCAGGAGCAATGGAAGCACTTAAAGAGTCAATTCATCACCCACTATCTAGCATAACAGTTAATGTATTAGCTACATACCTACAAGAATGGCAGAAAAGCGCTACAGATAGCGTGGAAGATAAGACTATTGAGAAGTAATACCAAATCCGGTTTTACCGAAAAGCGACGTTGAGAGCAAGCGTGTTTTAACCGGGGGATGAAAACAAGCGAGTCGTTTAGACTAGACAACTTTAGTTGTCCTGTGCTATTATCTGGATATACAAACGTTTAGACAAAAGTAAGCAGAAAGCAGTAGGGGCGATTCGCGAATCGCCCCTACTTAAGCCGACTGTGTA
>NZ_JAAHHG010000713.1 GCF_010692555.1 Okeania sp. SIO3B5
TGGAGCGCGCTTTTAGACCATCTGAGAGTAAATCTCGTTTATGCGGGTGCTAAGAAACAGAAAGCCCCTAACAGTGATGTTAAGGAATCCCGCGCTGTCTCGTAGAGCAGCGTCGGGAGGATGTCAAGATCGATACAGGATTACCTTACTATTCCCTCTTCCCTATCTCAATTAAATGTTAAATTAATTTTCATAGGTACTTAAATTTTGGGCGTGGGAGCGGAATAAGTGAATTTAAGACTCCCAAAAAATCATTAATTTGGTAGTATTTAGTTAGTAGTTGGCCTTAACCTTCCACTAATTCATTTTGTATGCTAATACTTCCTTTAAGAGTTATATCCTTAGTTAATTACTAATTTACTCAAATGATTATCAGTTAAAGTTTTTAACCTATATGTATCTACTTTTGACTTTTGTGGAGGTTGCAGATACAGAACTCAAAAGTCATAATTAATGCTTTCGAGTAACTCATTAGTACTACGGATAACTACTTCTGATTTTGAATACTTGGTGCTTCTACTTTTCTGTCCTGGCTAAAATACCTTTTCTAATTCTGGAAATATTTGATTTAGAGATAAACTTAATCTTAATCAAGAATTTTTTAATTTGAGATGATTTTGGAAATAACTATAAACTTTAATCATATTATCATCCCACTATTACCAGAAAATTGGGTTTAAAGCCTCGCCCATAAGCGGGCGACTTTATTAGTAGTTGATTTTCTTTCAATAAATATATTATCATATTGTTAGTTTAATAGTCAAATTATGAAAGCTAGATTTAAGTATCGTATCTATCCAACACCGGGACAAAAATACCGATTAGCAAAGCTATTTGGTTCGGTCCGTGTGGTTTGGAATGATAGTCTAGCTTGTTGTCAAGAAAAGTATAAATCAGGAGAAAAGAAACCCACTAATTATGAACTACAAAAACAGTTTATAACTCAAGCTAAGAAGGCTGAATATAGAGAATGGTTATCAGAAGTTTCTACTATACCATTGCAGCAATCTTTAAATGATTTAAACCAGGCTTATCAAAACTTTTTTAAATCGACTAAAGGCAAGAGAAAAGGTAGACCTGTTAAACCTCCTAAATTCAAAAGCAGAAAATCAAAACAGACTGCTAGGTTTACAAAGGGAGGATTTAAAGTTGGTCAACATAAAGTTTATTTAGCCAAAATTGGAAAGCTGAAAATTGTATGGTCAAGAGAATTACCTACTGCTCCATCATCAGTAACAGTAATCAAAGATTGTAGGGGCGATTCGCGAATCGCCCCTACTAGATACTTCTTAAGTTTTGTAGTAGAAATACAACCAGAAATCTTACCTAAAACTGATAATTCAGTAGGTATAGATTTAGGTATTAAAACTTTTGCTACATTTAGCAATGGTACAAAGGTTGATGCTCCTAAGCCTCTGAAGAAAAGAATTAAGAAATTAAGAAAGTTAAGTAAGTCATTATCTCATAAAACTAAAGGGTCAAAAAGGTATGAAAAAGCAAGGGTTAGAGTTGCTAAGTTCCATGGCAAATTGAAAGATACAAGAACTGATTTTCTACATAAATTATCTACTGAAATAATTCGTGAAAACCAAACAGTTGTTTTAGAAGATTTGAATGTATCTGGTATGGTTAAGAACCGTAAATTATCCAGAGCTATATCCGATTTAGGATGGAGACAATTCAGAACATTCTTAGATGGAATTGCTGAAAAATATGGTCGTGATTTTAGAGTAATTAGTCGTTGGGAGCCAACATCCCAAATTTGCTCAAATTGTGGCTTTAAAGGTGGGAAGCTAGACCTGAAGGTGCGAGAATGGGAGTGTCTCAACTGTGGTGCAAAACATGTTCTTAGACGAGAATGCAGCGATAAATATATTAGTCGCCGGAGGGCATTCGGAGACAAAAAACGGACGTGGAGGCAAGTGTAACCCACCCCCATCCCCTCCCGGGAGGGGAGCAAGAGGGGTGGGTGCAGCAGCCTGTGAGACGTCAACCCGCCGAGGAGTTACGGCTCGGTAGGAATCCCCGTGCCTAACAGCCGGGGAGGATGTCAATATAATGTAATATATCTAGGTTATTAAGTTAATTATTTAAAATCAACCTATTTAACAAATGTGTAGCATATCTATCTGTTGTTTAGGAAATATATGTAACTATACTATGAACTATATATCTGGACTCATCAGGCCGGGACTAGGATAGATGTATGAAATTTTAGATAATAAGCTTTGTGTAAATCCAAATAAATTGGCCTTTGGTTAGTGAAATTAGCGTTGAAGAGATTAGTCATTATAAAGAAAAATTAAAATTAATATTTTTGCATAATAAAGTATGAGCTACTGTATAAACCCTGCCTGTCCTCAACCTCAGAACCCAAATAGTGTAAAAAGATGTCAAGCTTGTGGTTCAGAGTTAATTTTACGCGATCGCTATCAAATTATTCAACCTCTTGGTAAAGGAGGTTTTGGAGCAACTTTTTTATCTAAGGATACCTCATTACCAGGATCTCCAATTTGTGTAATCAAGGAATTGCGTCCATCGACAACAACACCAAGTGTATTAGAGATGTCGCGAAAACTATTTGAGCGAGAAGCTGAGACTCTGGGAAAAATTGGCCATCATCCCCAAGTACCTAGATTATTAGGTTATTTTGAGTGGAAGAAACATTTTTATTTAGTTCAAGAATATGTGAGTGGCTCAACATTAAAACAGGAAGTCAAAAAACAGGGTATACTTAATCAAGAACAAGCTCAACAATTTTTGATTGAGATATTACCAGTAATAAGTTATATCCACAGTCAGGAAGTAATTCACCGAGACATTAAACCTGCTAATATCATTCGTCGGAGTCAGGATGGTCATTTAGTTCTGATCGACTTCGGTGCAGTAAAAGATCATGTTAATCAAACTCATATTGCCAGTGGTGGTACAGGAGAAACTGCTTTTACAAATATTTCTATTGGTACTTCTGGTTTTGCTCCACCAGAACAAATGGCTTTGCGACCTGTATACGCAAGTGATATTTATGCCCTGGGAGTAACTTGCATTTTTCTGCTGACAGGAAAAACTCCAAATAGCCTTGGTTACGATCAGATCAATGGTGAAATTCTCTGGCGTCCTCTTGTTACTGTTAGCGACTGGTTTGGGGGAATTTTGGAGAAAATGCTAGAAGTTTCCGTGCGACATCGCTTCCAGTCAGCAGAAGAACTTTTAGCAGCATTGAAGAAAAAAGAACCTAAGAAAAAGCAGGTTGAACCGACTGCAGATAATAATTTAAATACATTACGTAGAGAAGATCCCACAGTTTTCCATGAAAATGAAGATGATTTTTCCTGGATGTCTCCTAATACTCAAGTTGCTCAAAAAATTCGAGAGCGTAAAACTCGTTTAGAAAGAAAATCTGCAACTCGAGCTCGACCTGAAATGAAGATGAGGAAAGAAGCTTCTAAAGGATATTTGACAACGGTTTCTCCGATTTCTCCGAAAAAGACAACAGCATTAAACTCTAAAGCTCCGGAAAAATGGACTGCTGCAACGTTGCGTAGTGCTTATGCTAAAGGTAGAAGAGATTTTGCTGATTGTAATTTAAGTCGCCTGAATTTACGTAATGCCAAGTTGTCTGGGGTGAATTTTTATGGAGCTAATTTGTATCAAAGTGATTTGCAAGGTGCAGATTTGTCTGATGGTAATCTTGGTCATGTTAATTTAACTAATACTATTCTCAAAAATGCAAATCTGACTAAGGCTTATTTAAGTACAGCTAGTTTGGCAGGATGCGATCTGCGGGATGCAGACCTGACAGATGCTTATTTGAATGGTGCGAACTTACGGGGAGCAAATCTGTGTGGTGCTAATCTCACTAATGCAATGATCAATGACAGGCAAATAGACATGGCAAAAACTAATTGGTGGACAATTATGCCCAATGGAAAAAGAGGTTCGGGATTTTAAAATAGGGTTTGCTTATGGAAAGTCTTTTTGCTGGGGTAGGAGACAGGAGACAACCCACCCCTAACCCCTCCCACTCCCAACCCACCCCTAGCCCCTCCCAACCCACCCCTAGCCCCTCCCAACCCCCCCCTAGCCCCTCCCAGGAGGGGAGGGGGAGACAGGAGGAACGGGGAATGAGCGAAGAGGTAGGAGCGGGCGTTTTGTCTCTCAATTTTTCTGCCATAATCATCCTAAGATACTAGCATGCATGAG
>NZ_JAAHHG010000714.1 GCF_010692555.1 Okeania sp. SIO3B5
TGAAGAATTAGGTGTGGTGAAGTTGCTACAACCTTTACTGTGGGATATTAATTTTGAAGTTTGTCAACAAGTGGCGATCGCTATGGGCAAAATCGGTACAAATACAGCGGCAACGGCTTTATTTGAACTGTTAAAAACAACGAATGTTCCAGTTTTTTTAAAGCTTGATGCGGTGCGTGCTTTAGGTTGGGTTGAAACTCAAGTATCTGTGGAATATCTACAAGGTTTACTAAGAGATAATTCATTAGTTACAGTTGAGCATCAGCCACAAATTGTGAATGAAATTATTACAGCATTAGGTAAAATTGAGCGTCAGGAATTAAAGCTAAAAGCTACAGAAATTTTGATTGAATTTCTCAGAAGTAATAATTCAGTTTTAGAAAGCATTCGTGTCAAAAATTCTTTAGTCTTAGCATTGGGATATTTAGGAGATATTCGCGCTCTAGATTATCTCATTCAGTTATTAGAAGAAGATGATGCTAGTGTCAGGCTTCATTGTATAGCAGCATTGAAACAATTAGACTCAGAAAGAGCGTATCAACAACTTATTCATTTGTCTCAAAAATCAAATATTAAATCTGAGTTAAAAACAGGAATATCTACAGCTATTGCTGAATGGAATTATTAAGAAGGTTTTAGTTAATGAATAATGAATAATGAATAATGAATAATTACCGAAATATTATGGTTTAAAGCCTCCCCTTTTAAGGGGATAATAATTAACGAAGTCAGAAGTCAGAAGTCAGAAGTCAGAAGTTAACCCACCCCTAGCCCCTCCCAGGAGGGGAAGTAGGGGATTAGAGCAACGCTCCAAAAATATTGCGCCTTAAAAGGCGGGGTTTTAGACCCATGTTATTTTGATAAAAATTTTCATAATTAGTCAATCCTCTTCTTTTCAAGGAGAGGTAATTCTAAATTCGCGCATTCTAAATTCTAAATTATTGAACTCTCCTTAAAGGCTATGCTTTATCAACATCTTTTTTAACATAAAACATAGAGATTATAGACAAGTTATGTAGAAGTCTTTAAAAGGTTTTTGTCAGAGAAAAAGTGTATGAAAAAGTACATTTTTTTTGATAACTTATATCAAATCCGTTTAATTCGGTATAAAAAAATGTTCCATCTTCAACCATGACCAAATATTTCTCCATCTCCCCATCTCCCCATCTCCCCATCTCCCCATCTCCCCATCCCCCCATCTCCCCATCTCCCCATCTAATTACACCGATGCTACCGGATTTGATATTAAGTAGTTTTTCCTATCTACTATGATTCTTTCTCCTTTCTCCCCTGTTCCCCTACCCCCTGTTTCCCACAAGGTTTTCAGGAGTTCCTTATAAGGGATAGCCTTAAAGGGGAGGCTAATAAAGCTGAATTATTTAATTATTTAATTATTTAATTATTTAATTATTAATTATTCGGTAAGCATTCAGTTATCAGCTATCAGCTATGAGTTATGAGTTATTAACTTATTATCTTGGAAGAAAGAATTAGTATTCAAGGGAAATGAAAAATTATCTTTTTATTTTGGGTTTAATACTTCACCGTCTACACGGTGTTTACAATTGGTTGGGGTTTGTAGACACGAAGTGACTTGTTGAAGACTATCCCCATCCATTTTTTCTTCCTTCTTCCTTCTTCCTTCTTCCTTCTTCAATCAGTAAAATTATTGGCTCGAATTAGCATTAATTATCAGTTATTTAACCACACAGATAAACAGTTTTGATCCTTGAGTGACTAACTGAGTAAAAACTATGTTATTATATTATAACATGAGGTATAATCTGTCCCTATGTTTTGCTCTAATTCGGGCTTGCTGATTCAATCTCAAAGTTTTTAAAGATAAAGGTAAGTGGCTTTTTAAGTATCAAAAAGTGCGAGGTTTTAGGCGACTCAGGTTCAAAATTTTAGGATTTTAGTCAAGAGTTGGGCAGAAAAATCAAGGGATGATTCTTTCTACTATCTCCTGTATAATTCCAATTTATCCTGTCTCCTGTCTTCCCCTCCTGGGAGGGGCAAGGGGTGGGTTGTCTCCTGTCTCCTACCCCTACCAAAAGACTTTCCATACGCAAACCCTAATTCCAGGGATAACTTAAAATCCTGAATCCCCTATTAATAGAATGAAATACTGGAAATCAGGTAAACAATTACAAAATGGCAAATATATAATTCAAGACTTGCTTGGTATTGGCGGTTTCGGTATTACTTACCGTGCTTTAGAACAAAGCTCTAATCAATTAGTTGCGATTAAAACTCTCAATTATCGAGTACAACGTAAACCAAACTTTGACAAATATCAAGAAAACTTTTTAAATGAAGCCTTATGTTTAGCAAAATGTAGTCATCCCAATGTTGTAGAAGTTCACCGCCTTTTTAAAGAAAATAAATTATGGTGCATGGTGATGGAATATATAGATGGGGATGACTTAGGAATTTATCGTGAAGAACAAGACGGAATTATATTAGAAAGTGAAGCAATACATCTAATTAAACAAGTAGGAGAAGCACTAACATTTATACATAATCAAGGATTTTTGCATCGGGATGTTAAACCTCAAAATATTCTGCTACGTCGAGATACTTTAGAAGCAGTATTAATTGATTTTGGTTTAGCACGAGAATTTAATAGCGGCAGCGTACAAACTCATACAACAGATAGTACATTATATTTTGCACCAATTGAACAATACGAAAGACGAGCAAAACGGGGAGCTTTTACCGATATATATGCTCTAGCAGCAACTCTATACGTTTTATTGACAGGTGAAATGCCAACACCAGCAAAAGTCAGACAAGAAGGAAAAATACCATTAATTCCACCAAAAAAATATAATTCCCAAATTAGCGATCGAGTCAATGATGCAATTATTAAAGGCATGAAATTAGAGCCAGAAGAACGGCCTCAATTTGTTGCTGAATGGTTAACTTTATTATCACCAATAGAAGAATTTGTCATAACTAATTTACCCTCAACTTTGCCAGCAACTCTACCAATAATTACCGACTATCCTCCAGAATTAGTAAATGTTGATTCTAGTTTTGAACTGGAATTACAAACTTTTAAATTTGAATCTTTAAAAATCAAAATAAGCCCAAAATGCGAAATAATTGAAAATATAAAAGAACAACGGGAAAATCAACAATTTATTGAAAATATTACCAATAATATTTCTCTAGAAATGGTATCTATTCCCGGCAATACTTTTTTAATGGGTTCCTCAAAAACAGCAGCAGAAAAATGGGAAACAGAAAATCCACAACATCAAGTTAAAATAACACCTTTATTTGTTAGCAAATATCCCATTACTCAAGCACAGTGGCAAGCAGTGATGGGCAAAAATCCAGCTTATTTCAAAGGAGAAAATAGACCAGTAGAAATGGTATCTTGGTATAATGCAATTGAATTTTGTCACCAGCTATCTGCTCAAACTGGAAAAACTTATCGGTTACTATCAGAGGCAGAATGGGAATATATTTGTCGCGCAGAAACAACTACATTATTTTACTTTGGTAATAGTCTGATAACTGACCTAGCAAACTATAATGGCGAAGAAGCTTATGCTTGTTCATTACAACAAAATTATCGCGAACAAACAACAGATGTAGGTAGTTTTCCACCCAATGCTTTTGGATTATACGATCTTCATGGCAATGTCTGGGAATGGTGCGCCGATCCCTGGCATCATAATTATCGGGATGCTCCTTCAGATGGCAGTGTGTGGGAAAAAGATGGCAATTATAACTACAGAATTTTGAGAGGAGGAGGATACTTGAACTATTCTAAAGGTTGTCGTAGTGCCAATAGAAATTGGAAAACTCCCAGAAGTAAGTATAAGTCAGTAGGTTTTAGAGTGGCAGTTTCTCATTAGGTAGTGGGGTAAATGACAATAGACGAGAGCTTGTTAAGCTATTACAGGAAAATGATTATGACTTGATAGTTTGTGAACATAAAGATAGATTTAGTAGAGTGGGCTTTAATTATTTGAAAGTTCTCTTAATACAAACAAATAGAGATATTGAAGTAGTTAATTTAGCCTCAGAATAAACTGATGATTTAATGGAGGATTTTGTGTCCATAATCACATCTTTTTGCGCTCGGCTTTATGGAATCAGAAGAAGAACAAGAAAAACAGAACAGATAGTTAAATGTTTAAAGTCGGGATAATGCAGTTAGTAGAACGTACTATTATTAAAAAAAA
>NZ_JAAHHG010000715.1 GCF_010692555.1 Okeania sp. SIO3B5
GGAGGCAGGAGGCAGGAGGCAGAAGGTTTTCTCAAGAGTGTCACCTTAATTTTATACACGCTCCGATGCTACCGGACATGATATTAATTTTATTCCACAGAGCTAGTGGGTATCCTAAATGGTGTTTATGAGAGACCTGACATCAAAGGTATAAACCATAAATTTTAAAAATATCAAAGCTATACACAGTATTATTTTAGGCAATTCAATTTAACACCATATCATAAAATGAAGCTAATAGTTATTAGGTTTAACCATTGCTACTAAAAGTTTATGCGTATTCGTTTGCAGTAGGAAATTTAAGTTTACTATCAGGATTATTTGAATTGTGCTATGTGGATGTTCCTAGTTAACCATAGTCCCCAATTTATTTGCATGACGCGCCACACCTGCGTGTTTGGCCAGCAAGTTTTTTTGTTTATTATTTGGGTGTAATGTTAAACTAAGCAAGCTCATTTCCAGATTACTCCTTTATAAAGCCTGCTCGTCTTCAGAACCGGACGTGAGACTTTCACCTCATCACGGCTCCTCTCTTGAATGCCCTTTGTCATAGGCACATCCCCCTCCCTTAGTATCAGTATATCGTCAACCCATATATCACCTTCAGGTAAGTCTTGTGACCTTGGTTTTGGGTGTTTTTTGTGATCTAAGGCAGTTTTTGCATCGTGACAGTGTCGGTGCAACAATTGTTTATTTTTATGTGTGTTGTCACCGCCTTTAGACTTAGGTTTTATATGGTCTATTTCCATAAGGTCATCTGGTTTAAAGGTTAGTCCACAGTATGCGCATTTGTTCTTCTGACGTTTTAGCAGTGTAGTTACTTCTTTTCTCATTCCAGGATATTTGCCAATTCTGTTACCCCAATAAGTCCAGTCACCGTCATAGGGAGATTTATTACCTTTTACTTTAATGTGCCTGATAATAGGTACATCTGAGTGTTGATTTAGTATATATTCGCCATTGTTCAGAATCCAGTTCCTGGTTCCTCGTCTGGGGAAATACTTATTCTTTACCCAGGTGTCTGATTTATTTGGATGCCTTCTGCTTGCCCAGCGCCATAGTCTTTTCCATAGAAGCATATCCAATTTGCTGAATATTTCCTTACTGACTTGGGATGAGAAGTAGTTAGCCCATCCTCTAATTACCGGGTTCAGTTTGGCTATTATATCATGTCCGGATAATTAGTTATAAAAAAACTTTCTCCTTCTTCTGCTGTTGTTCTTCTTTCTTCCCTCTTTCCTCCTGACTCCTGACTCCTGAGGACTGACTCCTCCGTAGTTATTTATTTATCACTGTTCAACCGGACATGATATTAGTACCCTTACTGGTGCAGTTTTGTGACAATCACATATTTCTGCTAGCTTCCGATAATGGGTTTTAATACTCTTAGCGGATGGTTTGATTAGTGTCTTATAACCCTGTGTGGCTGACTTAACTTTCCATTGCCTGATTGTGAATCCTAAGAAGTCAAATCCAGGTTTGTTACCTTCATATTCTTCTAAGGTATGGGTAATTCTAGTTTTTGGAGGTTTTAGTTCCAATCCTACCTGGTTTAACCATTCTTGTATCACGGTTTTTGCTTGTAATACTACTTTGATATCTTCATGTAGGATAACGAAGTCATCCGCGTAGCGTATTAAAGATAGGCTTTGGCGTTTACCTCTTTTTGACATTGTTTGTCCATTAGGATATTTAAGAGGTGTTTTTTCTATTTCCTCTATTAGCCTTTCTTCCATACCGTGTAAAGCGATGTTTGCTAGTAAGGGCGATATGACCCCTCCCTGTGGTGTACCTTCCATAGATTCTAGGAATTGATTATTGTCAAACACTCCAGATTTTAACCATTGCTTGATTAATCGTCTGTAGGGCGTTTTTCCCATCTTTCCTAGTAGCGCATCATGGTTAATTCGGTCAAAACATTTGGATATGTCAGCATCTAGAACATATTTTGGTTTTTTGTTGATGCTGACATAGATGGCTTGTATGGCATCATGGGCTGACCCCCGGAAAAGACCATAGCTATTAGGTTCAAAGCGTGCTTCCCATTCTGGTTCCATACCTAACTTAACCAAGGCTTGTAACGCTCTGTCGTACATTGTTGGAATGCCTAAAGGGCGTTTCTCTTCTGTTCCTGGTTTTGGTATCCAAACTCTGCGGGTTGGGCTTGCTTTGAGAGGGCGTGTTCTTAATATGTCAACCAAGTTAAGTCTTTGTATGGGTGTCAGGTTTTTGATTCCGTCTACCCCGGCGGTCTTCTTACCCTGGTTGTCTTGTGTTACGCGCCTAACAGCTAGCAGCCTTGCGTAGTAACTTTTTGTCAGAAGTCTTTGGTATTTGCGCATCTTGCGGAGTTCGCCACGACTGGATGCTCTGTAAATCAATTTTGGCAATTTGAATACATACTTCTCGACTTGCTTCCAGTTTATGTCCCTCCATTTGAGTGTTGGGTTAATGGATGCTTGTGAGGGTATATTGTATGTATCCCATACCACACTTGAGAATGCTTTAGGTGACCCTAATTTCTTCTTTAGTATTTTGGCTTTATTCATTACGTTTTCATTGCTTTACATTGCGCTCAAAAGTGGGTACGTCAGCATAGTTATGCTTTTTACCCAATCCTACTCTCCTTAAAACCTACGACCATTTGCGTAGACTGACCTTGAATGGCTTCCTAAGTTAATCGACCTATATACTTAGGTGTCTTAAGGAGGTTTCCTCGTTCCCTTATGCCTTTATTACGACCGATTTAGTGGGGCAAAATCTCCCGGAGGGTGCGGTACGGTTGTTGATGGTATCAACTGAATAATATCATCCATAAATCCCTCTGACTTTTGTCCTACATTCCATAGCTACCTTCAGAATGGTTGATTCTGACGAGAGTTTGATTGCCTTCCTGTTCGTCCACATATCAGCCTCTGCTAGCGATATTGTTCCTGGTAACTGGTATTGTCTCGCATTTAGGTCAGCTTCAGGGATTGATGTTCAGTCTCTACCCTGTGACCTACGCTGTCAGCCCAACAACTAGGCGGTAGGAATTTCACCTACAAGGTCATAAGAGTTTTTCAAGTCGATGCTTTTACATCATGTTTTGAATTGAAAGGCTTGTTATACCTACCTTACGGTGGTTTTACTAGCCAACGAGTCGCACTCAGTTTTGAATCCTAGTAACATAGATATAGATAATTGGGAGGTTATCACGCGATTATACCAGATTATAGCCAACAGTTACTAGCCCTAGTCCAATATCACTATGGAAACATTTAAAAATAGCCAAACTTATAATTATAACATGAAAAGCAGATTACCTCTAGGAATATAACTAAATCGTAAGCATTCAGCCGTCAGCTATCAGCTATCAGCTATTAATTCATTGCCTTGAGAGCAGGAATTAGTATTAAAAAATTTAAGGATAATTATAAAGTATTGGAAAAAAACTGACCTTGACCTTAGTAGTATATATAAATTATCTATGAAACAGCTAAAAGCTGACCGCTAATAGCTGAATGCTTACACTAAATCTATATTCATATTGGGCAGTTTAATTTATTTAGAGATTGAGGAAAATAAATCTTGACATATTGTTATATATTGTCATGTATTGTTGACAAAAATCTAAGCAATTATTACAATCATATATAAATAAATATAGACAATATATATTATCTCTGATTCTTAGTAACTCAGTTAACTAATCAGAGCTAGTTATTCTGGCAATTCGGTAACTTTTAAATCTGTCTGAGGAGTCAAAGTATTAGTCTATTTTTTGATCAAAACATAGTTTTCAATTAAATCAATATCCAGTCACAATTATGACAAATAAACCAGAAACAAAACAAGCATACGAAGCTAAAGCAAAAGCTCAAATTGATAAACTTAATGCTCAAATTGATGAAATGAAAGCTAAAGCTAAACAAGCTAAAGCTGATGTGGCGATTAATTATTACAAAAAGATAGAAGAATTGTCCACTAAACGTGATGCAGCAAAGGTGAAATTTCAGGAACTACAAAACTCAAGCGAACAAGCATGGAAAGATGTAAAAGTTGGTTTTGAAAAGGCTTGGAATGATTTACACGGAGCTTTTGATAGTGCAGTTTCTAAGTTCAAATAACTAATATAGCAGAAGGAAGAAGGAAGAAGGAAGAAGGAAGAAGGAAGAAGGAAGAAGGAAGAAGGAAGAAGGAAGAAGGAAG
>NZ_JAAHHG010000716.1 GCF_010692555.1 Okeania sp. SIO3B5
TAGATAGGTCGCAAATTTGTCAGAGACTTTTCCAAGATATCTGCGGTTTCCACAGGTAAGTAGATATTTTCTGAAGTGGAGCGCTCGCCTCTTACTTCCCATGGACTTTTTAGTAGTTTTCCTCACAGATGAAAATTTCACTCTTATATATAGGTAGTTGTTGAGTTGTCGCCTCTTACTTCCCCCTCAAATTTTTACCAGTATTTCTCAGAGATAAAAATTTCATTCTTATATATAAATACTTGCAAATTTGTCAGATACTATTCCAAAATATCTGCTGTTTATAGAGGTAAGTAGATATTTTATGAAGTGGAGCGATCGCCTAACAATTACCTCTTAATTTCCCTTAGATTTTTACCAGTTTTCTGAGGAGATGAAAATTTCACTTTTATATAGATGAAAATTTCACTCTTATATATAGATAGTCGAAATGGAGCTTTAAATATTCCACTTTAGTCAAGATTTTTAGCTGGTAGTAAAAATGCAGTTATCAAAGCAATAGTACCTCCCAATAAACCCCAACCTAGCCAAATATTAAAATTTCTACCTCTGCTTTTTGCCACAAAAGCAGCAGCAGTACCAATTACACAATGTAAAACCATTAATATCCAGAATAATTGCCAGTTAATTTCAGTCATAATTTTTTTCAAGTATTAGTTATTTGAGAGTAAGGACCTAAAAATTTTTCACCATCAAAATGAATTATATGGTCTGGTGCATCAGCAATCCAAACTTCTGTTTCCCAAGCAACATCAGCAGCAAATTTGCGAAAAGTATTTTGGTCTAGAAAAGCTGTGATAAAAATTATATCAGCCGTACATTCTTCTGTAAGTTTTTTCAGTTCTAATAAACGTACATTAGAAATTACACCTGAACTATGAACAGCTTCTATCAAATAAAGCCAATTTTTCTTTTGTGAGTAAGCTACTATGTCGTGTAATTCTCCATCAGATAATTCAAAAAAGTTTAGTTCTTTCAGTTTGTTTTTTTCTAAATGTAAAAACTTCTTAGCTGTATCGCCGACATATAAAATTTCTGCACCATAACCATATCTAGTTCAATAATGGATAATAGATAATTGATAATTACCTCTCCCTAAAAGGAAGAGGATTGAATAAAAGGAAAATTTTTTCTTGTTTCTTCTTGCTCATAAGAGGCTTTAAAACTTAATTATTCGGTAAAAAACTTTCAATAATTGCTTTCTGCAATTCATTATGTATGCCAGGGCCAAAATTTAAGACTTTGCCAGAAGGAAATTTTACAGCAATTAAACTTATTTATCGTTGACTAGAAAGTTGTTCTTATAAAGTGATTTGATTAGATAAAAAAATCTCTACTTCTTCCCAATTATTTGAGCCAAAATTTTTAATTATATTCGCAATATCAGGATTTAAAGCAAAAGACCTTGTACCATCATTTCTAGCTGAATTTGGATTAGCAGTGCTAGGAATAATAATTCCTGCAAGAAAAAATCATTTTAAATCTTTCCGGCAAATATCGTCATAAGAACTTTCATATAGAGGATAAAAAAAGAAAATTCAGTATTTCAAACATCCCTATTCCAGGAACTACTGATAACTGATAACTGATAACTGATAACTGAAATAAGCCATTGCCATTTTTTCCAATCGTCTTTGAGTCATCCCCTCAAGAGGTACACCAAACTTACTAATAATATATAACGCTTCATTGATTAACCTTTGAAATTGTTTAGACTTATCTGACTTAGTAAGATATTGGGGAATTTGAGGCATTCTTATCTCTTAAAAAGGTAAGTAAGCATTTAGCTATTAGCAGTCAGCTCTTCCTAGGTCATGCTACGCAAACAGCCTTTTAATGAATGAAGTAAAAATTCGTTTAACTTATACTACATTTTCCACTCATAAATTGAAGCAAAAGAAAGACTTGTTTTGAGTTTTTAACCCATACAATTTAAGCTAATGAAGCTGATAGCTGATAACGCAGTTACGACCATAGGAGGCTAGCTGACGGCTGAATGCTTAAAAAGGTAATGATAATTGTACAGGAATAATTTTTTGTGAAATTTCCTCTGGTGAAAATCTTTTTCCAGATTCTAAATAACTCCTAATACTCCCTGCTAAATGAAAAGCAAATAAAGGAGGAACTGCATTTCCAATTTGATTAAAACAACTCGTTTCTTTTCCTACAAATTCAAACCAGTCAGGAAAACTTTGTAATCTTGCTGCTTCCCTTAACAACAAACGTCTTCTTCTCCCATCAGACAATTTTATTCGGTGCATATCCCCAGTAGGAGCTGAAATATTTCGACAAGTTAAAGTTCTCGCAGGTTTGTCTAAATACAAGTCACGAGGTTGTTTACAACTAGAAGTTTTTTCATATTTTTCTACATATTTATCCATATTTGGAGTGAGAAATTTTGACTCTGGAAGCGCGTGAAATGCCATTGCTCCTAATGCTTCTCCAACAGTTACTTTTTTGTCTAAAACTTGAGGAAATTTAAACTCACCTTTATGCCCAATAACTATAACTCTTTGTCAATTTTGAGGCACGCTAAAATCAACAGCATTTAACAATTTAACCTCAATAATATAACCCAAAGATTGAAGTGCTTGAGTAATTTCATCCAAATACCATTTATTTCGATAAAGCAAACCTCGTACATTTTCAAATAACCAAATTTCCGGCTTTAATCTTGCCACTGCATTAATAAAAATAGGAAAACCATCTCGCGAATCTTTCAAACCTTTTTGCTTTCCCCCAACACTAAAAGGTTGACAGGGAGGACCGCCAATAATTACATTTGCCGGAGGTAATTCTGTTTTAGAAGAAAGAGTAATTTTAGTGCAATTACCTTTGAGATTTTTATTATAAGTTGCACAACAATCGGCATCCATTTCAAAACCATAAGTTTCAAATCCTTGGGCTTCAAAACCTAGAGATAAACCACCACATCCAGCAAATAAATCTATAACTAAATTAGTCGGATTCATACATGGTTTAAGTAAAGAATTTATTTTTTCTATGTAATTCATATATGTTATGCGAATTATTATATTGCTTGTATAGAGTACATAGGAAAAATCAGGAAAAAACAGAGTATATACTAGCTTGCTTATGCTAATTTTAATGGCATTTATCAACTTTATATAGCCATGACGTTTTGAGGTAATTAATGATATTAAATTGTTATTTATTGAAAGCAAAAACTCTATTTTTGCCTTATAATATTCTCAATTAATATTTTCTCTCAAAGTAAGAAATTCCTGTAGAATGTTTACCTCTCAAAGATCTAATTCTTTATTAACGCTTCAAATGTAAATGCTATAACCAATAAAGAGCTTAATGAATAACTTGAAATTTAAGATTTTCCAGAAAAATCTTAATCTACCTCCCTGCTAAAATGTTACATCTGCTAAACATGAGATTTGCCAAATTGAATAAAAAGCGTTATATATATAAGTCAATTTATGATCCAACAATAAATAATTAACAATGTCAGAAAATCAGCAAGAAATTTGCCCAGTCTGTCTAGTTAAAATAGTCGGTGGAGATCGAGTGTTATTTTCTTCTGGACCACCTGGTACTAAAGCAAAGTTATGGGCTCGTGTTTGTCAATATGCTTAAAAACAAGGTTGTATAAATCAAGATCTAGATGAAGTTGGAACGGTCAAATCTGAAGATTACTATAACCCTGAGATTTCCTAGCACCCTTTCATTTTTTCTTCTAACTCCCTTCTTCCTTAGTCAATAGGTAAAACAGAGGCCATTCTTATTTGCTCAAAAGGGACTGGTGATTTTCTGCCAATATTTTTTCCTCCTAACCTCTTACCATGGTACTATTTGCTATTATTTAGTAAAAATATTTTTCAGATTATTTCCTAGAAGAAAACTTGGCAACCCAACTTGATTCGGCAAGGGGTATACCGTTATAATCTGGGATTTAACGGGAGGGGAATTGCCGACAGCAAATTAAACAGGTATCAATTGATGTTTAAATATAGCAATTAAAGAGTAGTATAAAAGTTATGATAATTACTCATTGCTACAAAATTAAGCCCACTTGTGAACAGTTAGTCAAAATTGATTATTGGCTAGAACTGTTGCGAAGACATTGGAATTATGCTCTAGGTCAAAGACTAGATTGGTTAAATAGAACTAGATGTCAAGTTGACCGTTGTTCATTAATTTCATGTCCTATTGGTGAAATTT
>NZ_JAAHHG010000717.1 GCF_010692555.1 Okeania sp. SIO3B5
AACCCCATCAAATTGCCAACATCAGATCTTTGATAGCGATCGCTCCACTCTGAAACTAGACTTTCTGCTTTTTTCCTGTTATAAATTTTATAGACCGTGACTGGTATCAACTACGGCAAAATGTTAAGATTCATTTATACTATAATTTTTTGATCTAAAATGGAACTTAAACCACAAAAAATCGAAATTAGCACCCAAAATATCGCTTATTATGAAAGTTCAGGTAAGGGGCAAACTATTTTCCTCATTCATGGTAATTCTTCATCGGGACGCTCTTACTTACATCAATTACAGGGTAAATTGGGTGAGACGTATCGCTTGATCGCTATGGACTTACCAGGTCATGGACTCTCCGATGTAGCTGCTAACCCAGAAGTAACTTACAGTCTCCCTGGTTATGCGAGTGCTGTCGTTGAAGTAGCTAAAGCATTAGATGCTTCTAATGCAATTTTTGTAGGTTGGAGTCTAGGCGGACATATTCTTTTAGAAGCTAGCGATCGCCTCACTGATGCAAAAGGTATCGTGATCTTTGGTACGCCACCAATCGCTAATAACCCTCCCAATCGAGAAAATGCTTTTTTGCCACATCCATCTTTGAGGTTTGGTTTCACTGCGGAACTAAGTCAAGAGGATATGTTGGCCTATGTAACGACTTTCTTCAGACCAGGTATAGTAGAAATTCCTGAGCTTTTCTTAGAAGATATTGCCTTAACTGATGGCAGAGCGCGTAGTAATTATGGTGCAAGTATTACCCCTACTGGTTATCAAAACGAGATTGAAATTGTGGGTAATATGAAAATTCCCCTAATGATTATTCATGGGGAACAAGAGCAATTAGTAAGGGCTGATTATATAGCAGAATTGAAAATGCCTACCCTTTGGAATGGAGAAATTAAATTTATTGCCAATGCGGGGCACGCTCCACATTGGGAAACACCAGGGAAATTTAATAGTTTATTGATGGATTTTATTGCCGACGTGACGATAGGCGATCGCCGTCAGTAAACCTGGATAATTAGGTACAGTTTGTCATACAAGACGATGTTCGTATAGTTCTCTGTAGATTTCATTGCACTTAGAAAGAAGATCGTGAAAGCGCTCCGGGATGTCCTCAGTTTTCGGTTTGTAGGAGTGAAACTCCGTTGAACTTCTTACTGTATTATACCACTCATATTTAGACCAAATTTTTACTTTTTCTATATTCTGATGGGGATACAAAGTAGTACTTAAAGATTCCTTTTTCATCTATAGTTTGCTCTGGTTTAAACGGAAAAATTTCAACAGGAGCAACTTCTATTAATATTCCTTTAGGAATATCTTGTGTGGCAATAATTCCTCGCCCTTTATTAAGAATTTTTTGGACTTCAATCATTGATTATATCCTATCCAATAGATAAATATTTAATATCAATCTCTGAGAGTATAGTGTATCATAGATAAAGAAATTTTATTAGATTCCTTTCACAGTTAAATCGAAGGTATAAATACCATGATGGAAAAAAAATATGTAAGCATTCAGCTATTAGCAGTTAGCTTTTCCTGCGGAATGCTGCGCAAACAGCAACAAGACTCTCTCATAAAGATTTTTCCTTCTTCCCTCAGCATAGCTGCCTTCTGCTATAATTAATCGGAATAAATTCATCAATTCCCTCACTCGGTTTATGACTGCTCATACCCCTGTTGTCAAACCTATTAGTCAAATACAACTTGCTGCCGGAAGTGTTATGACTATTCCTAATATCAACTGGCAAGAATTTGAATTAATTTTGCAAGAATTGGGAGAAAAACGTGCTGCTAAAATCGCTTATAGCAACAACACTTTAAAAATTATGGTTCCTCTACCAGAACATGAAATTTCTAAGGATTTAATTTCTGATATTATCAAAATTTTATTGAAAAAAACAGGTCAAAAGTATCAATCTTTCGCATCAACTACTTTTAAAAAGGAAGGTTTAGCAGGAGTTGAACCTGATGCTAGCTTTTATATTCAAAATCATCAAAAAAAAATCGGTATTCGCCGACTACATTCAGAAGTTCCACCTCCAGATTTAGCGATTGAAATAGACCTGACATCGAGGACAACTATTGATGCTTATGAAGGTATTGCAGTACGGGAAGTATGGATTTATGATGATGAAAAACTGACTATTTATTTGCTGAGAAATGGAAAATATTTCCTATCTAATATTAGTGCTATTTTTCCAGAAATACCTATTACTAAAATTGTACCTAATATTGTTGAACCTGCTTGGGTAGTAGGAAGCTTTCAGGCATTAGAAGAATTGGAAGATATGATGATTACTGGTGATTTTTGAGTGAAGTAAGCAATATCTGTATTAACTATTTTTCCGAATTTTATATCCTACATTCCGCACTTCAAGAGCGTATCATTAAAAGTAGTATATAAATCTGTAGCTTGGTAGGTATTTATACTATGCAAATCACCTCAATTACTTTTTTTGTTCACCAAATTCCCAGTAAATAATTAGGGCTTGCTGATTAAATATCAAAGCACTGACAGATATTAGCTTCAGCCTTTTTTGGTCTAAAAAAGTGCGCCTGTTTCGGTCTAAAAAGCTCAAAAAGCTAGTATTTTGGGATGATTATGGCAGAAAAATCTTGGGACAATTTTTACGACTACCTCCTCTATAATTTACATTTCTCCTGTCTTCCCCTCCACCGGAGGGGGAGGGGCGAGGGGTGGGTTGTCTCCTGTCTCCTGTCTCCTACCCCTACCAAAAGACTTTCCATACGCAAACCCTAATTAAGCATAAATACTTGCTCTGATGATTATTCAATTACAGCAGCTATGATTTTCTTCTAAAATTCTGTCTCCTGTCTCCTGTCTCCTGACTCCTTCTTTCTCTTATGATTACTCAATTACGGCAGTTATGATTTTCTTCTAAAATTCTGTCTCCTGTCTCCTGTCTCCTGACTCCTTCTTTCTCTGATGATTATTCAATTACGGCAGCTATGATTTTCTTCTAAAATTCTGTCTCCTGTCTGCTGTCTCCTGACTCCTTCTTTTATACTACATTTTGTGGTGCGGAATGTGGGTTATATATTATTGTCTTTGGCATTAAAAATTTAAAAATAGCAGGAGGAAATAGTAGCTTAATATAGATGAATTTTTAAGTTTAATTTCCTCCTTTATTGTTATTTTAATTCATCTGGATCTATACCCATTTCTCGTAACTTTGCAACTAAAAGTTCTAACTGTTCATCTTTCTGCTGTAACTGTTCATCTTTCTGCTGTAACTGTTCATCTTTCTGTTGTAACTGTTCATCTTTCTGTTGTAACTGCTCCTTGATTTGTTCTATACCTTGAAAAATCTCCCCATTAGGAAGATAAAGTTGTAGTTCCTCCCCAGACATATCAAAGCGAATACCTAACCTTGGACTTTCCCAATTATCCATTGAGTCTATGACGTCTAAGTCTTCCCCGGAACGCAAAAAACCACTTAATTGATGTTTATCGGGGTCATAAATATAGTATTCTTCGACTCCGTGGCGGTTATAAAATAACAACTTTTTATTCATTTCTTTTTGAGTATTGCTAGGAGACAATATCTCAAATACTACCTGGGGTACAATATTATCTTCTTCCCATTGTTTATAGGAACCTCGATCGCCTTTCGGCACGCCAAAAATTACCATTACATCAGGAGCTTGAGTGATTTTGGGATTACCTTCTACTGGATACCAAAGTAAATCTCCCGCTACAAATACCATTTCATCATTGGCAAATAACCAGCTTAAATTACCATGAATAAGAGTTATCCAACGAAATTGTTTAGTATTATCTGCCATGGGTTTACCATCACTTTCTGGGTAAATAATAGTTGATTTTTTTTCAGATTCTAGTTGAGAAACCATTGTTATTTCCAGAATAATTTTTGCTTTTAATTATATAGTAAGATCATGTTCGGTTAAATACTTAGGGTTTGCTGAAAAAGTCTTATGGGTGAAGGTAGGAGACAGGAAACAACCCACCCCTAGCCCCTCCCAGGAGGGGAGGGGGACAGGAGGAACGGGGAATGTAGAGGAGGTAGGAGCGGGCGTTTTGTCCCTTAATTTTTCTGCCCAACTCTTGCACAAAATGCTAGTTTTTTGAGCTTTCTTGAGCGAAAACAGGCGCACTTT
>NZ_JAAHHG010000718.1 GCF_010692555.1 Okeania sp. SIO3B5
TCCGGCCTAAAGGCACGGAGATTCCTACTGAGCCGTAGCTCTTCGGCGGGTTGACGCTTCTTAGGCTGCTGCTACTTTGACAGTAGTCTTATGCTTGCCTCCACGTCCGTTTAGAGTTTCCGAGTGCCCCCCGGCAACTGTTAGTACTGTAGCATATATTCAATCTACTTGCTTTTAAAAAGTCGCCCGCTTATGGGCGAGGCTTTAAACCCAATTTTTCGGTAAATATTCAATTTCACAATTCACTGATTCTATTAATTCTCTAATTTTGGGGGATTTATGAAAACTTGCATTGTTTAATATTACTAATTGTCCTGTATCTCCTAATTTTTGCTTCGACTGCTATAACAGTAATAAACAATCTTTCCCCAATCTCGTAGGGACGTTGCATGCAACGTCCCTACATTGCGTTTAATTAATATTAAATCATGTCCGCATAAGAGCGTGATCAAAAACTTTCTCCTTTCCCTTCTGTTTCTTCTTCTTTCTTCCCTCCTGACTCTTAACTCCTGTCTCCTGTCTCCTACCCCTACTACCTAGTTGCGAACAATCTACTCGCGTGAGGTTCCCCAGGCAAATCTTCAACAATTGCACCTTGCTGTTGCAACTCTTTCTTCATCTCTGCAGATAGTCCAATACCAAGAGAAAATCGAGTCTCCTTCACATTAACCCCATTCATCTCGGTATTCTTGAGGTCGGCACCACTTAAATTAGCACTACTCAAATTTGTATCAATTAAAATTGCTTTCTGTAAATTAGCGCGACTCATATCAGCATAACTGAGATTAGCATAACTCAAAATTGCCCCACTCAAGTCAGCAGCACTCAAATCTGCCCCACTCAAATCTGCCCCACTCAAATCTGCACGAGTCAGGTTCGCCCCACTCAGATTTGCCCCACTTAGATTTGCACAATACAAATTAGCACCAATCAAAGTGGCATTGTATAGATTAACGCCAATTAAATTTGCTCTAAATAGATTAGCCCGGAATAAGTTAGCACGAAACAAACTCGCACCAGCTAAATTCACATTACTAAGCTCGGATCGAAATAAATCAATATCCCGAAAATTTCTTTCTCCGGAGGCATAACGTGCTAAAAATTCTTCAATTTTCATAATTTTCTCTTAAAATTTTCTTGATGTTTTCATCTAAAACTTTTTAGATGCGTTTCTCTTCTTTTGTAAATCTTAAAGACATAAAGACAAGAAACTTATATTTAATTATCTTGAACTGTTTTAAAAGTGTTAGGTGATTTTTATAACAATATGTTACAAAAGTTATATTTGCTTGATATATGCCAATAAAAGTTAAAATTTTATTAAAAAAGTTGACTGATACAAATACAAGAATTTATGTACATCTAAGTTGCACTTTTTCTGATTTTAAATCAACCTCTATATAGCAATCCTATATCATTAATAAAAAATCAAAAAATAGATCGAAAATCTGAAACTATAATTCTTTCCCCCTACTCCCTCTTTAATCAAATTAATTATCGTACATAAATCATCAATTATTTTCCCCTACTCTGTACGGACGTTGCATGCAACGTCCCTACTCCCTACTCCCTCTTTTGTAATATTAAGAATTTACCGAAAAGCGTATTTATAATAAAAAATATTCTATTTTGGAGAAAAAATTAGTGACTACTACACCTCTAAATCCTACTTCAACTCAACAACCAGATACCCTTGGCCGATTTGGCCAATTTGGCGGTAAATATGTCCCTGAAACATTAATGCCTGCCCTATTTGAGCTAGAAGCAGCCTACAAAAAATATAGTCAAGAACCCGCTTTCCAAAAAGAACTCCAACAACTTCTGCGAGACTATGTAGGTCGCCCTAGTCCTCTTTATTTTGCCGAACGTCTCACAACTCATTATGCCAAACCTGATGGCACTGGCCCACAAATTTACCTCAAACGGGAAGACCTCAACCACACTGGCGCCCACAAAATCAATAATGCTTTAGCTCAAGCTCTATTAGCCCTGAAAATGGGTAAAAAACGTGTTATTGCCGAAACAGGTGCTGGTCAACATGGTGTCGCCACTGCCACAGTTTGCGCTCGGTTTGGATTAGAATGTATCATCTATATGGGCGTTCACGATATGGAGCGTCAATCTCTCAATGTATTCAGAATGCGACTAATGGGAGCTGAGGTACGACCAGTGGAAGCTGGCACCGGCACCCTGAAAGATGCAACATCAGAAGCTATTCGAGACTGGGTAACAAACGTGGAGACTACCCACTATATTCTCGGTTCCGTTGCGGGACCTCACCCATACCCGATGATGGTACGAGACTTTCATGCTGTTATCGGTCAAGAAACCCGCAGTCAATGTTTGGAAAAGTGGGGCGGTTTGCCTGACATTTTGATTGCTTGCGTTGGTGGTGGTTCTAATGCAATGGGTTTATTCCATGAGTTTGTGAATGAGTCGTCAGTCCGAATGATCGGTGTAGAAGCTGGTGGTGAGGGAGTTGATACCAATAAACACGCTGCTACTCTGACTCTTGGCCGTGTTGGTGTGTTGCATGGAGCTATGAGTTATTTGTTACAGGATCAGGAAGGTCAGATAATAGAGCCGCATTCTATTAGTGCAGGTTTAGATTATCCTGGAGTTGGCCCCGAACATAGTTTTTTGAAGGATAGCGGTAGAGCTGAATATTATAGTGTGACTGATAATGAGGCAGTAGCTGCTTTTCAACGTTTGTCTCAGTTGGAGGGTATTATTCCAGCACTGGAAACTGCTCATGCGATCGCTTATTTGGAAACTCTTTGTCCACAGTTAAGCGGTAGTCCGCGTATTGTGTTTAATTGTTCTGGACGTGGGGATAAAGATGTGCAGACAGTGGCGAAGTTTTTAGAGGGTTAATTACAGCGGATTTCAGTTTGTGAGGTTAAACCTACGCGAGCAAGATGCTTCCTCGCGAGCAAGATGCTCGGACTGGGAAGATTTAATTCAGGACTTACGCAAAAAACAAAATCATACACCATCTGTAGGGGCGAATGGCATTTGCCCTTACCAGGTATTCCTTTGTTCTCGATTTTTGTGACGAGAATAGTGGGAGCATCTTGCTCCCGTACCAGTAATCTATTTTGCTCCTGTACCAAATATTCCTTTTTGTGGATTCCACTTTGGTGAGGTACAACCACGCGAGCAGGATGCTCGCACTGATAAGATTTAATTATTAATATCTGTACTTCATATACTTGGGATTTGCTGTAATTTGGATGGTAAGTAGGTAGGTGAAAAAATTTATAAGTACGTCATTGCGAGTGGAGCGGAGCGGAAGGAAGCAATCTCAAGGGTTTTAACTGCTTTAACATTTCGTTATATAGTGATGTTTATTCACGCCTACCTACTTAGTGCATTGTAATGGTGGTGTATTGTCATTATTTTTGTAATAAGAACAGTGGGAGCATCTTGCTCCCGTAACAGGTATTCCTTTGTAGCCGTAGAATTAATAAAAGAAAGTGGAGTTTAAAGAAGTTGCACATAGCAGAGAGTAGATTAACGAATGAATCATAAATATTTAAAACAAACTTTCTGGAGTCTGGCAATATTGTTGAGTAGTTGTAATTATCAACAAGTCATTAAAAATTTGCCAGAAATGCCAGAAATTCAAAATTCCAGACAAACTCCTATCTCTAGACCAAATGTAGCAGTTTCACCAAATATTAATCAGTTGGAAAAATCTGTATTTGCCCAAATAAATCAATATCGACAATCTAAAAAGTTACCACCTCTCCAGTGGGATAATACTATTGCTCAACAATCTAGAATTCATGCTCAACAAATGGCTAATGGACAAACAACTTTTAGCCATGATGGTTTTAAGGAAAGAGTACAAGTAATTAGTCAAAAAATTTCTTACAGAGGTGCTGCTGAAAACATAGCTAGTAATATGGGTTATAGTAATCCTGGAGAACAAGCTGTTGTCGGTTGGATTAATAGTTCTGGTCATCATAAAAATATGGTAGGTAACTATAATTTAAGTGGTATTGTGCGACTCGTTGGCCACTAAACCAGGAAACTGGGTATAAATGGCCGTTCCAAGTCAATACATGAGGACAACCTCGACTTGTGAATAACTCTTATTACCTTGGTGGTGAAATTCCATCCGCCTTGTT
>NZ_JAAHHG010000719.1 GCF_010692555.1 Okeania sp. SIO3B5
TCAGAGTTTAACTACACCTATTGGCGCTCAAAATAGGCAAATTTTAGTAAATTTCAGTGTTCCTCTATCCCCATTACTCCCATTCTCCCGCTCATCGTTAATATACTATACTTTGAAACAGCCCTGCCTCCCAGGAGGGGAGCCAGGAGGGGAAGTAGGGGATTTGAGCAATGCTCCAAAAACCCGATCGCCAATCAAGGCGAGGTGGCGCGACCTAATTATTTTGATAAATTAATGCTTCATAACGCAAATTAATTACCGGAAATATCAAATGGTTAAAATCAATAGAAAATTTACTTATGTTCTAACAAAAGCAGGAAAGAAGAAAATAGATCGGCAATTACCTAAATTATTGGACAATGGATATAGCTATAATCAAGTTGCTCGAGAAACTGGTTTGCACCGCTATACTGTGACAAAAATTCTTAAGATGAATGAAGGAGTGACTTTAAAAAGTCTGAGAAACTTTTTTAGTAATCTTTGTTTAGATTTAAAAGAATCTGATTATAAAGAAAAGCAACATAAAAAAAGCACCTATCAAGACTGGGGAGATGCACCGGATATTCCAACTTTCTTTGGCAGAGAAACAGAATTAAAAACACTCAAAGAATGGATACTCCAAGAACGTTGCCGACTCATTGCTATTATCGGTATTGGTGGTATTGGTAAAACAGCAGTCTCTATAAGATTAGGTAAAGGTGGCATTGGTAAAACAGATTTATCTTTACATTTAGCACGAGATATTCAAGATGAATTTGAATTTGTAATTTGGCGTTCGCTCATCAACGCGCCTCCTATTACAGAA
This sequence comes from Okeania sp. SIO3B5, assembly GCF_010692555.1. Lineage (GTDB taxonomy): Bacteria > Cyanobacteriota > Cyanobacteriia > Cyanobacteriales > Microcoleaceae > Okeania. The sequence continues at coordinate 806 of NZ_JAAHHG010000719.1, forward strand.
ATTATTGCCGATTTAATTCAATTTATATCTCGTCAAAAAATAGCCGATTTACCAGATAAAATAAACAAGCAAATATCTCTGCTACTTGACTATTTAAAACAACATCGTTGTTTATTAATTTTAGATAATGTGGAGAGTATCCTTGCATCAGGAGATGCTGCGGGAAAATATCAACCAGGATATGAAGAGTATGGTCAACTTTTATCAAAAATTGCTTCAGTTCCCCACGAAAGTTGTTTGCTATTAACCAGTAGAGAAAAAATTAATAATATTCAGAGATTCTCAGGCAAACGTAAACCAGTTCGTTTGTTAGAATTAACAGGTTTAAATACTACAGACGGACGGGCTATTTTTGAAGAAATTGGTGATTTTATCGCTACAGACGAGGAGTGGCAAAAATTAATTGAATTCTATAACGGCAATCCTTTAGCATTAGAACTCGCAGCTCATCATCTTCAAGATTATCCTGGAAGTATTGCTGAATTTTTAACACAAGGAAAACCTATTTTTGCCGATCTGCGTGAATTATTAGATAGGCATTTTGAGCGATTGTCAGATGATGAAAAAGAAATTTTATACTGGCTGGTAATTCATCGGGAGCCAATTTCTATAACTGATTTAAAATCGGATATAGTTACAAAAACTGCCCAAGATAATCTATCAGAAACATTGTCTTCCCTACAAATTAAAATTCCCCTAGAAAAAAGCAAACAGGGGAAATACTTTACCCTCCAGCCAGTCCTAATAGAATACGTCACAGAAAAATTAATTACTTCAATTGGCCAAGAAATAAAAATAGGAAAACTACAACTTTTTAATAATCATTCTTTACTCCAGGCTCAAGCTAAAGACTATATTAGAAACACTCAAATCAGAATTTTTATTGAACCTATTGCCAAAAGATTAATTGAGCTTTTTCAGGATATAAAAAGCCTAGAAGATTATTTATTATTTATACTAGAAAATATCCGTCAAAATTCACTTTTGCCAGGATATATAGGAGGAAATGTTCTCAATTTATTCTGTTATTTAAAGACAAATTTAAAAGGCTACAATTTTTCTTATCTTACCATCAGACAAGCTTACCTCCAAGGAATTAACTTACACGATGTTAACTTTTCCTATTCCGACTTAACGCAATCTATTTTTACTCAATCTTTTGGTGGTATTCATTCCTTAGCATTTAGTCCTGATGGCAAACTACTAGCAGCAGGTGACTCCAACGGCTTAGTTCGTTTATTAAAAGTACCAGATGGCCAACAAATAGCAACATTTCAAAAACACGGATGGTGGGTTTTATCCATTGCTTATAGTCCCGATGGAGAAAAATTGGTTAGCAGTAGTATCGATGGTAAAATTAAGATGTGGAATGTCGCTACACGTAAGTGTATTAATAATTTAGAAGGACATACAAATTGGATTTTTTCTCTCACTTTTAGTCCGGATGCTCAAACAATTGCCAGTGGGTGCAATGACCACACTATCAAGCTTTGGGATGCTAACACTGGTGAATGTATTCAAACTTTAGAAGAGCATAAAGGTTGGGTTCTAGGCGTTGCTTTTAGCCCCGATGGCAAAACTCTAGCGAGTGCGAGTGCAGACAAAACCATCAAACTTTGGAATGTTGAAACATTTAACTGTATTCGGACTCTGACAGGCAGCAAAGATGGTGTTTGGTCAGTAGCTTTTACTCCAGATGGTGAAAAACTTGCCAGTTGTGGTTATGAAAGAATTATTCGCTTGTGGAATGTGAAAACAGGGAAATGCGATCAAGAACTAGCAGGTCATCAAAAGGAAATCAAAGTGCTTGCTTTTAGTCCGGATGGTAAAACTTTAGCTAGTGCTTGTTTTGAACCTACTGTTAAATTCTGGAACGTTGAGACTGGGGGATGTATAGCGACGGGAAAGGGTCATCAGACTGGAATTCGGACTCTGTCTTTTTGTTGCGATAACAAAACTGTGGCAACGGGAAATAATGACCAAGTACTGAAACTCTGGGATGCTCAAACAGGAAAATGTGTAAAAACTTTCCAAGGTTATACCGATCAAGTTTGGTCAGTTGCTTTTAGTCCGGATGGTAAGAAAATTGCTAGCAGTCATTTGGATTATGTTGTCAGGATATGGGATGTGGAAACAGGAGAATGTTTGCAATATTTGAGAGGGCATAAAGCTTTGATTTGGTCAGTGGTTTTTAGTCCGGATGGTAAGAAAATAGTCAGTTGTAGCGATGATGAAAATATTATGGTTTGGGATGTTAATTCTGGTAACTTATGGAAATATTTACTATATCCTACTCAAGAATATCAAGGTGGAATTTGGACCCTTGCGTTTAGTTCTTGCGGTCAATTTTTAGCTAGTGCAGGTCAGGATGCAACTGTCAAAATTTGGAATATTGATACTGAAGAGTGTCGGGTTTTATCAGGACACCAAGGTTGGGTTTGGAAGGCGATTTTGAGTCCTGACGATCGAACTCTGGCTAGTAGTAGTGATGACCAAACTATCAAAATTTGGGATTTTGAGACTGGAGAATGTCTGAAGACATTACGGGGACACACTAAGAATGTGAGGTCGATCGCTTTTAGTCCGGATGGAAAGTTTTTAGTTAGTGGCAGTGAGGATACTACGTTAAGGCTTTGGGATGTGAGGACGGGAGAGTGTCTGAAAACACTTCGAGGGCATAAATGTTTAGTTTGGCCTGTGAAATTTAGCGCTAATGGTAAATTTATTGTAAGTGGCGCTCAAAATGGAAGTTTAAAGCTTTGGGATGCTTGTACTGGAGAATGTTGGCAAACTCTGAAGGCGCACAACGAACACATATCATCAGTTGACTGTAGTGAAGATAGTAAAACAGTTATTAGTGGTAGTTTGGATGGCACGGTTAAATTTTGGGATGTTGAGAGTGGTGAATGTTTGAGAACTTTGCGAGTTCCTAGACCTTATGAAGGTATGAATATTACTGGGGTGAAGGGGTTAACTGAGGGTAACAAGGAAGTATTGAAAGCTTTGGGGGCAGTAGAAGATTTGAGTTGATTTATAGCAGAAGGAAGAAGGAAGAAGGAAGAAGGCAGAAGGCAGAAGGCAGAAGGCAGAAGGCAGAAGGAGAGAAGGAAGAAGGAAGAAGGGGGTAATTATTAATTATTAATTAGGGTTTGCTGAATAAAGCTAAAAGTCAGGATAGCTAAAGTAATTGAGCTTTTTCTATTCAGTTTATCTCCTAGTTATTTGCTCTTATTGGCATCAATTTACTGAAACTTTATGCTGAAATTCAAGAAAATTTCTTCACATAAAATGACCGAAACCTTTTCCTGTTCCACCTATCTCCGCTT
>NZ_JAAHHG010000072.1:0-22844 GCF_010692555.1 Okeania sp. SIO3B5
AATTAATTCAATCTACTCGCTCTATTCATTAAAGAAAACCCCGCGTCCATCTATCTGCGCGTCTTCCTCTCTCCGCGTCTCCGCGTCTCCGTGTCTCCCCCTCCCCGCGTCTCCCCATCTCCCCACACATTGCTATGCACCACCACCAACTTGTCGTTGTACAGCCAATAAAGTAATATCATCAAATTGTGTGGCACTACCAGTATGATTTAAAACACTGGTAGATATTTCTTTGAGTAAACCTTCCGCCGAAGCTGCTTTTTTCTCCGCAAGTAACCGCAATTTTTCATTAGTAAAAAATTCACCTTTACTATTACGAGCTTCTGGTACTCCGTCTGTGTAACCTAATAAAATTTCACCAACTTCTAAGTGAGTTTGTTCAATTTTAAAATTCATATCAGCTAACATTCCAACTGCTGGGCCTGTAGAATTTAATTCCTCCTTGATTTCTCCTGTGACATCAATAATAAATAGTGGTTCATGACCACCATTAATATAAGTAATTTTACCATTATTTATGTCTAAAACTCCAAAGAAAAGTGTGGCAAACATTCCCACTTCACCATGATTTTTCGCAATATAATTATTAGTCAAACACACAGCTTTCAGAGCATGATAGCAATCTTCAGTAGCTAGACCTCTATCTAAATACAACTTATCTTTTTCACCTCCTAAATCCTCATTCATTTCTTCAAAATAATTTTGACCAGAAAAAACTCTAATTAAGCTGCGGAACAAACTCATAAATAATGCTGCCCCTACTCCTTTATCACAAACATCAGCAATTACTAATCCTACTGTATGATTAGAAAGTTCAAATACATCATAAAAATCACCAGCAACTTGTCTCGCTGGTTGAAAGAAACTAGCAATTTCCCAACCATTTTGTTGCGAAATTTTAGCAGGCAAAAAATTCTTCTGCATCTGATGACCTTGCTGTAATTCATAATTAAGAGCTTGAGAATAAGCTTGAACTTTTTCTAGACTTTCCTGTAAAGCTGCTTCGGCTTTTTTCCGTTCGCTAATTGCTTGAGAAATTTTGACAAACATTAGTTCAAAGGCATTAATTACTTCTCCTAATTCATCTTTTCTGTGGAGGGAAATTGAGCTAAATGCAGGTGGTTCTTGATCGTTATATATTGCTTCCCCTGCTTTATTCAAATCGCTTCTTAATAGTAGAATAGGATTAATTACAATTGGTTCTAAACATAGCCAAACTGTAATTGTCAAAAACAGAGATATGATAATAACTAAACCAATAATTCGAGAAATATAAGCCAGTAATTCTGGTCTGAGATTAGAAGCATCGTGGCGAATAATAATACTATAGTCTGTTTTCATATCTTTTCCAGACCAAATTAAGTCATCATAACGAGAAACATTACTATTGGTAGAAAAGAAAAGTTTTTTGGAATTGTTTACTTCAGAAATTGATAATTCTGGAGATTCACCAAATGTACCTACTTTTTGTTTGTTAGAATCATAAACAGTACCTCCTAAAATTAAAGCATTATGTTGCTTAAGTTCTGATAAATGATTGACAAGTTCTGTATTTGAAGCATTAGGATAGGTAATCAAAATCCAAGCAACTTTCCCAGAAGACATTTGCTTAATTTGAGATAGAAGTTCTTTTTCTCTTCTCTTGACAGAAGGGATTAAAATAATGGCTTCAATAACAATAATGCTAGTAAAAACACATAATACTACGCGACGTGACAATTTTGATTTTAGTCGGTCATTAATTGACTTAGCTAACTTTTGAATGCCAGATAGTTTGCTATTTTGTTGATTTTTTTTCATTTCAATTTCAGTTTGATAATTTGAATGATTTGATAACATATATTAGGTTTTAGGTCTTAGGTTTTAGGTCTTAGGTCTTAGGTTTTAGGTCTTAGGTTTTAGGTTTTAGGTCTTAGGTCTTATATCATGTCCGGATAATCAGTGATAAAAAACTTTTTCCCTTCTAACCTCTTCTTTCCTTCTGCCTCCAGCATAGCTGCCTTCTGCCTTACCTCCTCCAAAGTGTAAGTATTCAACCGGACATGATATTAAGTCTTAGGTTTTAGGTCTTAGGTCTTAGGTGTTATACCAATTTTATGTGAAGTGGCACAGAATTATAAAATTTATTAACTTGTATATCTCGATCTACAGTCAACCCCGATCAAAATATTATTCTATGCAACTTTATATTAATTTGGTATCAAAATACTTACTATAGATTATGCTATTTGTATATTGTTTTCAACAATTATTGTGATTTTATGCCTAAAATCAATCAATTAATTTTTATTTCTGAAACTTGACAGATTTATTCACGATTAAATCTACTTTAAATAATATCATGTTTGGATAATTAGCGGTCAAAAAAAATCTCCTTTTCCTCCTATTTATTCTTTCTTATTGCTTCTTTATTCTTCTTTCTTCCCCTCCTGGGAGGGGGAGGGGCGAGGGGTGGGTTGACTCCTGACTCCTGACTCCTGAGTAATTAAGATTAATATCATACACGCGCTTCAGCAGCACCGATTTTTGTATTGTTTTGGAGTAGTACCTGTAAGTTGATGAAATATTTTAGTCAAGTGGCTTTGATGAGAAAAACCACATTGAAAGGCAATTTCTGTAATGCTGATATTTTGCTGTTTCAATAATTTTTTAGCTAGTTCTACTCTTTGGTGAATGACATATTGATAAGGACTAATACCCATTGACTGCTTGAATAACCGGGAAAAATGATACTGACTCATACCAACTACAGCAGCAATTCTAGTTAGTTTTAAATCTCGGTCTAAATGTTCATTAATATATTCAATTGCTTGGCGAAGTCTATATTTTGATAATCCTCCTCGGTATTTATTAACTTCTAAAGTCATAGTGGAATATTCGCGGACTAAGTGAACTGTTAATGAATATGCTAATGACTCTGAATATAACCTACCTGCTACTCCTCCTGATTCTAGTTCCCCTAGTAGCAGCAACCCAACCTGGCGAATAAATGGATCGCACAGAGTAAATCTGTCTACGAGTTCAATTCGCTGGGGGTCTACTTCTACTACTTCAGTCGCAACTTTTTCCATGAGCGAAGGTGCTAAATATATGTATAACAAGTCTGGGTTTCCTTGAATATGCCATTGGGAAACTTCTCCACTTGGCACAACAGTTATATCTCCGGGTACTATCTTCCCCCGGTCATATTTTCCTTTTAGCGATCGCTCTATGTGGCAAGGATAGTCTAAATGAATTATTAGTAGTTCTTCTGGTATTGCAGGTAAGGAAAATTTACTTTCTGCTGCGGAATAGTATAGACGTTGTAGCAGAATACCTTGCCAATTATTCTGTTTACTTGATATCAACAGTTTGCTAGATTCTGGTTGGTTTGGTATTTTTGATGATTGAGGAATTACATTAGATTGTAGTATCATATTTTTTCCTTGTGATTTTTTAGTAGAAGGAAGAAGGAAGAAGGAAGAGGGAAGAAGAAAGAAGCAAGGAGGAAAAAAATTTGGCGTTGTCTGAGTTTTAAGCTTTTGTTCTGTCCGCGTCCTTTCCTTTATTGGTGGCTGAGAAAATAGCGATCGAAAAGATTGATAATTTTGCCTCCCTATTGCAATGTGGAATGGGCATCTTGCCCGTTCCTAATATTTTCCGCTTTTTTCTCCTTTATGAGGCTTTAAACCTTAATTATTCGGTAATATAGAATCGGGTTATATAATATCTGTTGATAATTCTATAATTACTTCAATCTCTCCCACTCCCTGTACGGACGTTGCATGCAACGTCCCTACCTCATCCCTTCCGTATCCGTGTATCCGTGCCATAATCCGTGTTAGCCACTCCCCCACTCCCCTACTCCCCTACTCCCCCACTCCCCTACTCCCTTACTTCCCTACTCCCAACAACTCTAATGTATGGCGATCGCACGCTGAGAGCGACTAATCATACCATCTCTTTCTAAGCGTTTGAGGGCACGGGATAGAGTTTCTGGGGTCAATCCTAACTCAGCGGCTATTTCTTTGAGAGGTCTATCTAAATTGACAAATGTCTGGTTAGAAAGTCTAGCTATCTGGGATAAATATTGAAGTACTCGTTCGTGGGCAGTCTTGATATCCCGTAATTCTAGATGGTGTTGTAGGCATTGATTTTTTCTGACTAAAATTGCCATGAAATCTTGAGCTAAGTCGGGATAGCTATGCAAAGCTGCTAAAAAATGTTTCTTCGGATAAACCATTACTTGTGAGGCTGTTTCTGCGATCGCTGTATTGGTATATCTGCTAGAAAAAAGTGTTGTCTCGGCTAAAATATCTCCTGCTGTAGCAGTGCATAACCTCACTATTGTTCCACAACTTTTGTAGCGCACTATTTTGAGTCGCCCAGTTTTGACAATAAAGATTGCTTGAGCTGAGTCTCCCTGCCAGAATAGTTTTTGCTCTTCTGACAACTCTCGCTTGGCGATCGTTTGACGTAAATAAGAAGGAAGGATATCTATATCTAAGAGCTTCGTCGGCACTTTTGCTTCTCCTGTTAAGTGAGATTTATAGCGCTGCGCGCAGGCAACAGGCAACAGGCAACAGGCAACAGGCAATAGGGGGAATAAAAATCTGTTTGCCCAAGCATTCCGTAGGAATAATATAAGACTTTTAGCTATTGTACAATTCCTACAATTTGTAAATATGCCAGCGCACATTGCTATATCAGTTTTTCTGGAACGATTATTCCAGAAACCACAAAGAAAATCACACAAATTTCAGCGTTAGAAGTTTATCTAAAGAATGTCATAACAGGGTGTTTTCCAGTTGTGGACAATCCGATCCAAACTTCTATAAATTGATAATTGATGGTTATTTTTTGTTTATATAACTACCCTAGCAATAACAGAACGCTCAGTCAAGTATATTAGCTTTCATTCAAATAAATTATTAATTATTGCCAGTTTAGAAGCAATTTATATACTATTAATCAAATTCTCATCATTAATTTATCTGTTTCTCACAAAGAGGGAGTAGGGGAGTAGGGGAGTAGGGGAGTGGGGGAGTAGGGGAGTGGGGGAGTAGGGGAGTGAGGGAGTGGAGGAGTGGGGGAGTAGGGGAGAAGTAAAAATAATGATAATTAATATTAAATTGACTCAAGTTAGCAAAAAGTTTATTAGGATAGTTTAATTACTTAATAACTGGAGTGTTATCTAAGTATAGCATTACTTTTGGCAATTGGTATAATATAGACTCTTATCTTTAAATACTAGACATCTCCAGAAAAGAGGGAATAGGGAATAGGGAATAGAAGGAAATAACTGATGATTTCTGTACGATAATTGATTTTATTTTTTATTTTTGGAGATGTCTACTTAATAACAACGATGTTACCAGATTTAATATCATTATCTGGATGTGAGACCGGGGAATTTAGAAATAGAATAGGGCTTGCTGAATAAAACTCAAACTCTTTACAGATAGGTGTTTTAGCTAATTTATGTACTAATAAAATGCTAGCTTTTAGGTGGTAATGGTTCAAAAATCTAGGATTTCCAGCAAGATAGGGGAAGAAAACTAAGGGAAGGTTTTTCTGGCTACTTCTTCTATAATTCCCATTCCTCCTGACTTCACCGATTCACCGATTCACCGATTCTACCCCCTACCACTCATACTTTTGAGCGCAAACCCTAGAATAGGAAAAATATCAGGAACGGGCAAGATGCCCATTCCACAAAACTATACAAAACCATACAAAACTATTAAAATCATCCCGCATTTATGCAACGCTCTGACTCCTTCTTCAATACTTTCTTCTCCTGACTCCTGACTCCTGACTCCTTCTTCAATCCAACTTTTCCATCGGTGCAGTCTTAGGATCAATAATTTTTTTACTCTTACCAAATTTGATACCTAAACTCAGTTTTTTTCCTTCACCAAAAACATTAGTTACCTGTCCTACTCCAAAACTTTTGTGCATCACTTTATCCCCAACTTTCCAATTTTCTCCTTGATTATTTGCCGATTTTTTAACATTAGTATTTTTAGTATTTTTGCTTTGACGGCGCGAACGATAAATCACCTTTTTCATCCCATTAGTATTAATCAAATCTTCCGGTAATTCAGCCAAAAATTGAGATGGAACTGCTACATCTCGCGCTCCCCAAAACTGTCGCCTTTCAGTGGCATAAGAAATAAATAATTGTTCCTGCGCCCTCGTAATTCCTACATAACAAAGCCGCCTTTCCTCTTCCAAAGACAAAGGGTCATTTTTACTGCGAAAATGAGGTAATAAACCCTCTTCCAAACCAACCATAAAAACCACCGGAAATTCCAAACCTTTAGCCGAATGTAAAGTCATTAACGATACAGCTTGCTGCCCATCTTTTAGATTATCTAAATCAGAAGCTAGAGAAGCATTTGCCAAAAAACCTCCTAAACTTGTATCCTCATTATCCTCTTGAAACTGAGCAACAGCACTACATAATTCCCCTAAATTTGCCAGTCGATTATCTGCTTCTTCCGTACCCTGTTTTTTCAAATCATTAATATAATTAGAATCCTCCAAAATTCCTTCAACAATTTCAACCGCCGTCAGATTTTCTACTTCATTTTGCCAATGTTTAATTATCTCGGCAAATTTATTCACAGCTTTTGCAGAACGCCCTGTCAAAGTATTAACAGAAGTTTCATCATTAATAATTTCCCACAAAGGTATTCCCATCTCCAAAGAAGCATTTACCAAAGTATCAATAGTTGCCTTGCCAATACCTCTTCTCGGAGTATTAATAATTCTGAGCAAACTAACAGTATCAGCCGGATTAGCAATGACCCGTAAATAAGCCAAAGAATCCTTAATTTCCTTCCGGTCATAAAATCTTAATCCGCCAATTATCACATATTTAATATCGTAATGAATCAAAGCTTCTTCCAGGGCGCGTGACTGAGAATTAGTCCGATAAAGTACGGCAAAACTTCCTAAATCTAACTCTGGGTTTTGGTCTGTAATTTCCTGAATTTTACTACAAACAAATTCCGCTTCTTCTAACTCACTTTCTGCCTCATAACAATAAATTTCTTCCCCTAAACCTCTCGTTGGTTTGAGAACTTTATCAATACGTTGAGTATTATTTTCAATCAACTTATTTGCCACTTCCAGAATATTTTCCCGCGACCGATAATTTTCCTCCAATTTAATCATTGTCCGCGTATCTTCATCCGCTAAACCATCACCAAAATCATGTTGAAAATCTAGCAAAATTGTATAATCTGCCATGCGGAAAGAATAAATTGATTGGTCTACATCTCCCACCACAAAAACAGAACGATTTTCCCATTTATTAAAATATTTAGGGTCTTCACCATTAGTTGCTAAAAATCTAATAAAGTTATATTGAGTCCGATTAGTATCTTGATATTCATCTACTAAAATATGGTTAAAATGTTTATGCCAATAAGCCAATACTTGCTCATTTTGCCGAAATAATTCTACAGGTATTCTGATTAAATCGTCAAAATCAAGAGCATTATTAGCTGCTAAATTATCTTGATAAATACCGTAAACTTCAGCAATTACTCGCCCCCGATAATCTGGCTCTGCTTTTTGATATTCTAGAGGCGACATTCCCTTATTTTTGGCATTACCAATAGCATATCTCACCGAACGTGGTTCAAATCTTTTGTCATCTAAATTAAGCTGTTTAGTAACAATTTGCTTAATCAAAGTTTGAGCATCACTTTCATCAAAAATAGAAAAATTTTTATCCCAACGACGCTTTTTTTCATCCTGATATTTATTAATATCAAAACGTAGAATACGAGCGCAAAGACTATGAAAAGTTCCCATCCATAAATGTTTCGTAATACTTTTATAGACTTGCGATCGCAACTTAGTCTGTTCTTCCAGTGTTAAAGCTGATAATGGTTTACCATATTTTGCTTCTGCTTGTTGCCCAGCAAATAGCTTTTCGATCCGCTCCTTCATTTCCCGTGCAGCTTTATTGGTAAATGTCACCGCCAGAATATTTTCTGGATGTACCCGATGATGGCGAATCAGATGGGCCACGCGATAGGTGAGCGCTCTAGTTTTGCCAGAACCAGCTCCCGCCACAACTAGCATCGGCCCGCAGAAATGTTGTACTGCTTGGCGTTGCGATAAATTTAGCTCACTCAGAAAGTCAGTAGTTTGCATAGTTGGATGTCATATATATCGGTTGATATATTGCATATTATCAGGAAAGGCTCTTTGAAAGGGGGGAGAAGGCAGAAGGAAAAGGTTAAAAGAAATGTAGGTTGGGTAGAACGAAGTGAAACCCAACAAAGCTTTATACCAAATTCAAAAGAGGTTGTTACAGCATTAATTCCTAACTTCCCACCAGCAGATAAAACCGCTGTAGTAATATTTTATGAAATTTGTATTTGTATTATTGGTGTTGGGTTTATCCTAACGGATAAGCTGGCGCTAACGTCCCTCAACCCAACCTACTTCTAACAGTAATTTTATAGATTTTGCAACCAAAATTCATCTGGTAAAGGTCAATCAAAATCATCACTCATTACCATAGAGCCTAAATTTAATCCAGGTTGAGGTGTTTTTTCTAATGGCAATTTAGTTTCAGCAACTGGATTAAGTAGAGTCAATCTAGCAACCGGAATATTATCATTAGTAATGACTATTTCTTGCTCATTTTGAATCGAATAGAGTAATTCAGTAATACTGATTGGTAGTTGTTTTAGGTCAAATGTTTTGTTTGACATAGCTTTGTATCTAAACGTGCTGAACAAGCGGAGCAGAAGTTGGCAGAACTTGAGGCCAAGTTGCAGGAATTGGGTATTAAGCCAAATTAAGTGTCCGTAGGGTGAGCAAAGATTTGATCGCAGAAACTTGCAATAAATCAAATAGTATTTGCTCACCTGAATTTTTGACTGTAGCTTCCGATATGAATATTTGCGAGCAGGATGCTCGCACTATTTATTTTCCAACTACAACCTAAATGTTGCAGTTACAATTTGCTTCTCCTTCATCAGAATAAGGATTTGGAAAAAACTCTAATTCTTTCACTTTATCTCTGAGGTTGCTATTAGTTACCCCCACATCATATTCAACATTAACTAACCGATTTTGTAGAGCGATAACTTTTTCCTCTAGGTATTCTATTCTGCTGAATAATTCTGAGATTTTTTTACTGTCTAGAAATTGCTGCATTTTGTTTGAGTTATGTTCAAAATTAATCTTGAGTTATTGAGAAAAACCTTGCTGGTTTGTATTAGCAAGGTTTGGTAAATAAACAGATATTTTTTACGCCGAAATATTAGGTCTCCACTGATTTCGCATAGCTTGGACTAGCATTCCTTCTGGGTTGCGTAGGGTCCCCCGACGACGAGATGCTGCAACGACTGCTATAGCATCTCGCACTACTTCAGCATTGGTGTTCAAAATCAATTCTGTCAACCAGTGGTTAATCTGAAATCCTGCCTTTTCCACTTCCTGCAAAATGTCATTTGTCTGAACATTGACAGGCGGTTGTGAAGTGTCTGGCATCTTGTGGTCATTTTCCACAACTTGGAGCAGACGGTCTAGCAATTCTGGCCCATAAGAATCAGCAAATTCTTTTGCCACTCGGATTTTGTCCCCTAGAGTTTGAGGATTTTGTCGATTTAATTCCATAATGTAAATGTCGTTAATTTTTTAGTTTCCCGATTCGCCCCTATGGTCGAGTTGGGATTTTTTTTGTTTGGCAGTTGTCCAAGCAATAGCAAACTGTGACCATAAGGTTTGAAATGGGAATCTACTCAACTATAATACATTTTTTTCAAAAAAAATAGGATTTTACTCAACTATATTCCTTGCATAGCAAGTATTTTATGATTTATACTATGCTTTCATATGCGTATTATATATATGTTTTTGTGCATACATGTTTCTGGATGTATATTAATTGATATCCTTAGAGTATTTACTTAACACAGCATTTTGCAGAGAAATTAAATACAATACTATACCCTAAAACTATTGTTATACAAGCATTTATGCCCATTATAATGTACTCAATAAACATGAAATTTGCTATGTCCTGATACGCAGTAATTAAAATATTCTAAAAGAAGTAGTCTTGTGTCATGCCCAAAAACGCCAAACACCCAAATCAAAAATCCAACGAAAACTGGAAACCTCACCCAGATGACAAGAACGCAATATTTGTTAGTCGTGCACTAGATGATTATGGTCTAAATCTTTATGAGTTCAGAATATTGGCTCATGTATCCCGTAGAGAGGGGCCAAAACATGGGTGTTACGCAAGCCAGAAAAAAATGGCTGAGTCTTGTGGTATGGGTCAAAGAAAAGTACTGGAAGTTCTCAAAGTGCTGTGTGAGGCAGGTATTTTGCGAAAGGAAAAATCCCCCACTAGACGCACCAATATTTATCGTCTTAATCCTGGCAGCAAATGGAAACACCCCAGGGAACTAGAAAATATTCGCCAGAAGGCCAAATCTCCTAAGAATAGCAAATCCCAACAGGAAAGCGAACAAGTTAATGAGTATGAAAATCTGGAATCAGAGAATACATCAGAAAATAATATATTTGCTGAAAAGGAATTATTTCCCGACCTTTGGGAATAATTGATTTATCTACTCAACTACACTTAATCTGGCTAATCTACTTACAGTATTTTTGTCAGATTTATTTCATTTAACAAAATAATTACCTCATAAGTTTTTTATAGCCAAACTACCTAGAAAAATAACTTAACCCTTGAGATTGCTTCCTTCCACTCCGTTCCAGTCGCAATGACGTAGTTGTAAATTTTCTCACCTACCTACTTAGAGTGTATTAATGAAATGTAACGCAGTCCAAATAACAATCAACAGGACTTATGCAAAGGCACTATGTATAGATTACAATAACTAACTATTGTCCAATAGTTTTGAGCGCTATATATAGCGTATCTGCGTAAGTCCTAAATCAATTCAAAACTCCCATAAAAAACGGACGAAATAACTCACAAGATAGACTCGCTCGATCGCCTTCCAAATGAACCAACCCCATGTTTTGCAACTTATAACCAAGGAATACTTTTATTTCTATGGGTTTGGAGTTGTTCACAATTTCAGTAAAGATAGGCAATAATTCATCATAGCGTTGCAGATTCCACCATTGTTGTTGTAAATGCTCTGCATAAAGAGCAGTTGCCCTCTCAGAATTTTCTAAAAGTTCTTCTAGGGTTATTGTCTGTTGCTGTAGGTAATAAAACGCCAACTGCAAGCGATAGGGATGTGCGCCAATAAAGGTAATTAGTTGCTCGATTTGTTGTTCGTTTATCTCTTGTTCGTAGCGCTGTGCTAGATCCTGCACTTGAGCTGGGGTAAATTCAGGTAAATTCATGACTAACCCAGTATTCAACAGGGAGGGATTAATTGAGGGTGGTATCATAATTTCAGTGGAATGAACTGTCACCAGTCGCAGCTTGTGCCAAGAATTACTTTCTGCTACCCTTGCTTTTGCTTGCTCAGACCAGGTTCGCAGAAGTTGGATAAATTCACGAGCAATATCTGGGTAGGCAAAAAGCTGATTGAGTTCATCGATAGCTATTACGAGAGGGCGATCTAGGTTGGCTAAGATAATATCATTGAAATAGTCAGTGGCGGTTGATTTGCTACCCAGGGAATTATCCCAAAAGTCCGCTATCTGGTTGGGAAATTCTAATTCCTTGCTAATTCTAGCACAGAACCATTGTAGGAAGCGTTCTAGGTTGTGTAAAATCTCAGCATCAGTGAGTTGTAAGTTCAGAGAAACAGTCTGATACCCCAGGGATTTAGCATAAGCAATGATGCGACTCATTAGGGAGGTTTTGCCCATTTGCTTGGGAGCGCGGATGTTTAGTGGTGTACCTGGTTGTTGAATGCTTTCGTAACAAAGGGATTCAATAATGGGACGGTCAATGTAAAAGACAGAATCTAGAGGCATCTGTCCTCCCGGTGCGGTTGGGGGTCGAGGTTGCAGATCGTCTTGTGGTTGAACCATTTTTTTTGTTTGGAGCGTGTTGTGGCGATCGCGCAGCACATCGAAAGGAGAATTGTAGTCTGGTTCAAGGAAGGAGGAGGTTTCGGCAGGAGGTATTGAGTTAATCTCAGCCAGATTATCTTGATTAGACTTTAGGTAGAGATAGTCGTCCTCTGTCAAGGTTAGATTAAAGGTATGGAAGCAGTACTTTAAGGTTCGCTTATCAACTCCTACTGAACCAGTCAAGACTTTGCTGAGGGTATTGGGGGTTAAGCCTGTTTTTTCACTGAGAGACTCAAGGGTGTACCGCTTATTTTCGTCAATTTCTGCATCGGTTTTGGCTTGAGTGAGTTTCCTGAAGCCTTGATTTGTTAGTTTGACACCGCGTTGCCGTTTAGACTTGAGCATTGTATGTAATAATAAAGAAGTTAAATAAAAGGTTTTTTAAGATTCAACTAAATGTTAGTCTTGCATAGGGATACTAGATGGGCGATCAAATCCCTGCTATACTGTTACTGAAATAATTACAATGCACCGTTACTCTCTATATTCCTTGATATTAGATACTCAACCGTAAATTCCGGATAATATCAGAACTCAGATTGTACAGACTCAACTGTAAATTCCCGACAATAGTGGAATTCAGATTGTCTGAAGATATGTTAAGGTTGCCGAACCTGAAGTAGAATTGGTTGTGCATAAAGAAAATGTGGGAGTTTTTTGGCTTGGTTGAGTGTTGTTTTTTTGTCTTCTTAAGATATTCTTATTATCAGTTGATTTCTGCATGAATAGCGATAATGTGCATGAATTGGCACAAGAAATTCTGCTGCTGTTATGGACGTGCAAAAAAATACAAATTTGATTTATAATGGTCATGTTCATGCATATCGCAGCGGTTTTCATGTGGATAGACCACAGTAGGGGCGTTAACGATAGTTATGCGAAGCAAACGGCCGTTCGCCCCTACAGGGTTTTGGTTATGACAATGTAGTTCATCAATCTGAAAAGCGCTGCAAAACCTAGCATAGCTACATCGCTCCTTGGAACTGGAACGACTTGATTACTTATCCCACACTTTACTGATGCACTACCATAGAGTTTATAACTTTTGAGTTTTTCCAAAGTTAAGCAATTTTCTCCCCAATGGTGGTGAAGCTCTTAAGTTTTCGATTCCTGAAATCAATATGGGGAATGACTTTGAAACTATATCCTTAACTTTTTTATTAAAGTTGCAAACTTTGGTGGTGTTTACGGGAGAAAACCCAAATAATATAAACATGACTTACCCAAAGACATAAATAGGACTTACGCATGAACGCTATTGGTAGGGTGTGTTAGCCCTAGCGTAACTGAGCAATATTCCTTATGTAGTGCCTTTGCGTAAGTCCTGATAAATAACGTTCCACTTATTCAAGGAAAATAAAAATGGCAACTTATACACTGAAAATCAGTAGTAGTTCGGAAGCAAGACAAGCAGCTGCAGCTAAAGGATACAATTTTATCTTGGCTAAAGGTGTCTCATCAGGAGGAGGTGATCCGGACTACAATACAGCTTGGATCGTTCTCAAACCCAATGAAATGACTGGCACTGACACTATCACTTGGACAGATGACTACTATGCCAATTTTTCAACACAAGAATTCAAAAATAAGGCAAAAATAGTCGGAAGTGGCAATGATGTTAAAATGACACCTGGAGGAGAGTACAATCTAGATAAAACAGGCGATTTAATAACAGATCCAAACAAAGAGCCTAATGGTACTGCTTTTCATTTCCATAATGATGAGGGATATGCTCTGGAATACGTACCGATATTAAAATCTCTGAACAATTTACAGCATCAGGTGCCAATCTGGTCTGCATCGACAGGAGTAACAAAGAACGGCGCGATTGATGCTACACCAGTGACGAAGGTAAGGGTATGGCTAGGAAAATACGAGCAAGGGGAAGCAGTATTAGCAGAATACGCAACTATTGCAGTAGAGTTTGACCTCACTACAATCTTCTCTGGAGAAGCAACCATCAATGATGATTTATCAGATTGGACTCCTATCTCTGATAATGCAAAAACGATAGAGCCAAACTTGGCGGATACTAATGAATTTTTTGAAGAAGTTGATCTGATCACTGTGACGACAACGTTCACTACCGCATTAACAGTAGTATCTGTAGGATACTTAACAAACAAGTTCTTAAGTTTGTTTGATCGTAATTTAAAGCCAAGTAGAATCGAAGTGTCAGCTCCTGGAGGCTTCACCCTGAAAGTTACATTCTCCCAACCAAGTTTATCGGTAGCCAATGCTGGAATAGATCAATATGAGTTGGCAGTTAACAAGGCATTATTAAGTGCTCAAGAGGATCTAGACTCAGGACTAAAAGGTGAAAAGTGGACTCTAACTGACAAATCTTTGACAGTTATGTAATACCTAACATAACTCTCCTTTTTAGTGCGAACGCCGCTCTTGTCGGGTGAGTTGATGTAATGTAACGGACCACCTATGCTATCATATTTCGGTGCGTTAGCGTTAGCGTAACGCACCCTACTGGACTGACACAAAACGCCGCTCTTGGCTCTTTTCGGGTGCGTCATGAAATGTACGCACCATCTAATTCCCCTCTTAATGATATAAATAATAGCTCTTGTAGTGGCGCGTCAAGCTTGAAATAGTGTTTTAGGAAAATTCTCCAAACCTTAGTCATAGCAAGAATTATACTAAAAAATTTAATACATCATTTTCAGCTTGACGCGCTACTACTGGCGTGACACTTGGAGCTGGAATGACTTGATTACTTATCCCACACTTTACTGATGCACTACCATAGAGTTTATAACTTTTGAGTTTTTCCCAAGTTAAGCAAATTTCTCCCCAATAGTGGCGAAGTTCTTAAGTTTTCGATTCCTGAAATCGATATGGGGAATGACTTTGAAACTATATCCTTAACTTTTTTCTTAAAGTTGCAAACTTTGGTGGTGTTTACGGGAGAAATTGCGCATTATTGAGTTAACGGAGGACAGGTAATCAAATTTTTCCCGTCCAAAGTCAAAAATGTAGCTAAATAAACGAAAGACAAAACATCATGAATGAATTAGATTGTGGCGACTTATCCATTAAGTTTGTTGATAAATTTGAACTTGCTTGGTGGGACAAAGGAAGTGGTGGAAAATATGATGGAGCTTATTATAAGCCTATTGTTCCGCAAGGTTACTATGCTCTTGGCTACTATGGACAAAGTAATTACAATTCCCCTGCTGGAGCGGTAGTTGTTGTCAAAGACTTAAAAAGTGGAGCATTGGCTCGTCCTAAAGGTTATGAATTAATCTGGAAAGATAAAGGGTCTGGTGCAGATATGGATGGAGCTTTTTGGAGACCCATTCCACCTAGTAGTAATTACGTAGCGTTGGGATTAGTTGTTACTAGAAATTATAATGAACCTAGTGTTAATGAAGTAATGTGTGTTCGTCAAGACCTAGTAGTACGAGGTGAGCCTGGCGATCAAGTATGGATAGATAAGGGAACAGGTGCAGATGCAGATTTTGGTTCGTGGGAGATTAACTCTCCTTCGATTTCTGGTTATGAGGAATACGCTTATATAGCAGCAGGTACTTTCTATGGCGTGGCTTCCCATAATCGTCCAAATGCGAATCCATCACTTTATTGCCTCAAAGTTAAATTGCCTTTTGAAAAGCGTCTGGTAAATCTTAAACAACCAACTTTAGAAAGCACACAAGAACCAGCTCCAACAACCGAACCACAGCTAGCTAACTCTGTTTGGATTCCTTTCCTTTCGGTTAAGGACGATCTGCATGATTTAGTATGGCGAGTAAATAATTCTCCATTTTATCGTCTTGATCGAGAAGAATTTTATACCCGTCAGTGGCATTACTTCAACAACTCTGAAGCGACTGATAGTAAAGAAGTTTCCGTAAAAGTTGGTGTATCTAAAACAGACAGTGAAAAATTTAGTGTTGTTACAGGTATATCAATTACTACAGAAGCTAGTGGTGGGGGTATCGCAAATGTAGGTTTCAGTTCAAAGGTATCAGTCACTTTGAGTCTGCAACTGGGGTATGAATCAAGTTCTTCTTTTACTCAAATGAGAGAGGATACAGTCACAGATACTTATAATATTCCTGGTTACACAGCTGTAGCTTTGTGGACAAAAACCCATAAATTTACTTTGAGAAGGTCTGATGGCTCAATAGTAGGAAACTCTTGGGAAATACAAACTAATAGTACTGTAAAAGACCAATTTACTGATGGTGAAGGAGAAATAAACCCCATCACTACAAACATTACCTTACAAGCTGATAACGGGCAGTATGTTTGTGCTGAAGATGGCGGCGGCCGTGAACTCTTAGCTAACCGCGATCGTATTGGTCCATGGGAAACTTTTGGCATGATCAAGTTAGGAGACAATAAGATTGCTCTACGTGCTGACAATGGACAGTATGTTTGTGCCGAAGGTGGCGGCGGCGGTGAGGTCGTAGCTAACCGCGATCGTATTGGTTCATGGGAAACTTTTAACCTGATTACGCTAGAAGACGGTAAGTTTGCCTTACAAGCTGCTAACGGACAGTATGTTTGTGCCGAAGGTGGCGGCGGCGGTGAGGTCGTAGCTAACCGCGATCGTATTGGTTCATGGGAAACCTTTAAGTAATAACGTGAGTTTTGGATAATCTGAAAGCTCTTGTAGGGTGCGTTAATGAAATGTAACGCACCTTATTTATGGGTATTTGTTTGAAAATGGGAATCTTAACACACGATCACTATTTACAGCAGTTTTCTAGTTGATGAGGTACAAAGTTTTATTGCTCTAGGGAACAGGGAATAGGAAATATAAGAATTCCTGTAAGTGTACCTCACTATCCTCAAAAGTGCTGTAATACCCTAAAACCGATGGGTTAGGCAATGCTTACATATCCTACAAATTCTACCTTCTGAGTGTTACTCCAGTAGGGAGCGTATTTACGGCTACAATTACTTGCTGCTCATTGATTTAATAATCCGTCGTAACTTACCAGAACATGATGGGGTGGTGCCTTACGCTATTGAAATCCTTTTTTAACAGCAACATTTGCCAAATATCCTGCAATTGGTTCTGCTATTTTTGTCATGGAAAATAAATCCATAATTTCACCAATAATTTGTGAAAAAAACTGTCTTATAAATTCTCAAAATAGCGTCAGGAATTACTTCTGAATTCTAAATTCTATAGCAGTCGCCACTATAGTTAGGACATCGGGTAATTATGATGATTTATGACGCGAGCAAGATGCTCGCACTAATTGTCCTAAACGCCTTGGCGGTTGCTATAAATTCTAAATTCTAAATTCTGAATTCTGAATTCTAACCACTGCATCATAATCATTCTGCGCTCTATTTTCATAATTAACCCTCGCTTCTGACTCTTTATCTCCATAGAAAAAATTCAAAAGTGCAAACCTTAAACCAGATGTCACTGGAGTAGCTTCGTGCATTAAAGAAGAAGAAAAAATTACCGCACTACCAGTATCAGGTTTATAAAAATGAGGTCCGTATTCTGGAAATCTTAAAAATCCTCCCTCATATTCACCCACATTCAAATTTAATGTCATTGCAAATATTCGATGTATTGTACCCGGTGTAGTATTATCTCGGTGTGCATTAAAAAAACCACCAAGACTGCCATCATAACAAGCTATTCTATAGGTTTCATGTCTAGTAACATTAAAATTAAAAGCTTTTTTTATCTCCGGAAATACCCTTGATATCATGATTTTATCTAAACTGGTAATAATTTCCTCATCTTTCACAAAATGGTCTTTTCTAATCTTATGAGTGTGGTCAATATATCCCACAGTTTTATCGCCTTTTTTACGCATAAAACCTGATTCATCATTACCTTTTGTATGCCAAATATCAATCAAATAATTACAATATTCTAGAGAAAAAACATTAGGAATTAACAGTACTGGAGCCTGGGTCTGAATATGACGAGGTTCCTCTTTAGGCAGTATATCTTTAATATCTTTTAATATTGCTTCAACACTACTTGATAAATATTTAAGATGATAAATTTTAACTATTCTTTGGTTAGGATCGAGTAAGAAAGCTACCCGGCTATATTGTATAGTTTCCGGGTCATTATCTCCAGGAAAACAAACACCATACTGACGACTGATTTTATTCTTAGAATCTGACAGCAATGGAAAAGGAATATTATATTCTCTGGCAAATTTTTGATGAACTTCTAGTGAGTCAGAGCTAATTAGATAAACTTGTAAATTAAATTTATTAAAAGTAGATATTAAGTCTCGAAATGCACAAGCTATCTCTTGACAAGCAGGAATTTCATCGGAGGCATAAAAAATTAGAATTGATGGCTTACCAGCTTCATCTCTCAAATAGAATAATTCTCCTGACTGGTCTGGTAAAATAAAAGGAGGAGCAGGGTCTCCTAAACTTAATGTTTTTGTCGATGTAATCATTTTTTCAGTTATCAGTTACCGAATAATTAATAATTAATAATTAATAATTAATAATTAATAATTAAATAATTCTGGTTTAAAGCCTCCCCTTTTAAGGGGAAAAAAAATAAATAATATTTCCTTATATTCAATTCTGTAACGGTTTTACCCAGAGGTAATTATCCATTATCAATTATCAATTAATGAAGCATAACCACTATATAACGTTTACTGCTGACCACTGATAGCTATATTAACAAATAGGTTGCTTTCCTGGTTTTACAGCATGAATATATTCACTTCCAGAATTAGGCCAGCCACGACGATAAGCTGCTAACTCTGGTTTTCCCCATCCTAACTGTAGTAGCATCTCCAGAAAATTAGATTTTTCCCACTTCAACATATTTGCCCATTCTGTACGTTGAGCGATCGCTTCTACTTCTTGTATTTCTATTTTACGAAAGTCTCTACCACTACCTACACTTAAATATAAGTCCATTCCCATTGTCACCTGACTCCAGAAATTTAACACAGAAGCTTTTGCTGCCTGCAAAATTTCTAGATCGCTCAATAAAGCAATTAATTGTTCATGCACTACAGGAAAACTAATAGTCTTATCATTAACTGTCACCTGTCGCCACACAATACCAGAGACCAAATATTCTGTTTGATAGCGATGAACAGCGGCTTTAAAATCTTGATATGCAGTAAACTTTTGGAAAGCTTCTGGTTTGAGAAAATGGTCAACTACTGGGTTTCCTGTGCGGGGAGTTGCTGCCAAATTCAGACGCTGGCCTTGCAGACAAGCTTGGCGCTCTTCAGCCAGGATATCTATTAGCTCGGTAGTGCTGTAGACCTTTGACATGAGGACATATTATAGTCAGGGTTGGATAAAATATCTTTATTCTGACATATTTTGGGTCATTTCAGTTATCAGTTATCAGTTATCAGTTATCAGTCAAAGAGGGGGTAGGGAGTAGGGGCGAATGGCATTCGCCCTTGCTTGCTATATGTAGAGTCCCTGTGTAAGTCCTGATAAAGTGTACAGTCTACATGGCATTGCTGAGAGGCGGGATGAATATAAGTGGTAAGTGGGGGCAGGCATCCTGTCTGTCCCTGCCTACAGTGAAAATATCAGGAACGGGCAAGATGCCCATTCCACTCTCACAAAACTATTAAAATCATCCCGCATTTATGCAACGCTTCCTAGTATTATGCAGATTGACTCTCAACCATTTGATTTTCCTGTCGCAGATAAGCTTCAATGAATGAGTCTAGTTCGCCATTCATCACATCTGTAATAGCAGTAGTTTCTTTCTGAGTTCGTAAATCTTTTACCATCTGATAGGGATGGAATACATAGTTACGAATTTGATTACCCCAAGCTGCTTCTACCATATCACCCCGAATTTCACCAATTTCCTGAGCGCGTTGCTCTTTGGCAATTATCAGTAACCTAGCTTTGAGCAATGCTAAGGCTTTTTCCTTGTTTTGTAACTGACTGCGCTCTTGGGTACAACGCACAGCTAAACCTGTAGGAATATGAACAATGCGCACTGCTGTTTCAACTTTGTTGACGTTTTGACCTCCCTTGCCGCCAGACCGAGAAGTGGTAATTTCCAAATCTTTTTCTGGAATATCTAACTCTACAGAATTATCTAGCACAGGCATCACTTCCACTCCCGCAAAACTGGTTTGCCGTTTGCCGTTGGCATTAAAAGGTGAAATTCTGACTAAGCGGTGAGTACCTTTTTCTGCTTTCAGATAACCGTAAGCATAGCGCCCGATAATTTCCAGAGTTGCAGACTTAATACCTGCTTCATCTCCCTCAGAAATTTCTGCTAACTGTACCTTATAGTTATGGCTTTCTCCCCACCGGGTATACATCCGCAGCAACATTTCTGCCCAGTCTTGAGCGTCTGTACCTCCAGCGCCAGCATTAATAGTAATAACTGCACCATTTTGGTCATAGAGACCAGATAATAATTGCTCTAGTTCCCACCGATCTAATTCTTGGTTGAGACCAGAGATAGTTGCTTGAGCTTCTTCCAATAAAGACTCATCTGTCTCTAGTTCCAATAACTCAAAGATCGCTCTAGTATCTTCTAGATTATTTTCCCATTGCTGATATTGCTGTAGATGGGATTTGAGATCGTTAAGTTCTTGCAGAGTATTTTGTGCCGTTGTTTGGTTATCCCAAAATTCCGGTTGAGCTGCAACTTGCTCTAAATCTTGGATTTTTGCTTCTAGTGCCGGAACGTCAAAGATAGTCCTGGGTTTTTCCCAGACGAGAGGACAAGTTTTCAATTTCTCGTTTAATGTCTAATACTTCCATGGCGATCGCCTCCTTTCGTTGACATCTTCTGTTGTTAAATCAAAGATTATAACGGGAAATTCCTAAATCTCACGATATCAGGAACGGGAACGGGAACGGGAACGGGAACGGGAACGGGCAAGATGCCCATTCCACAAGAATACAAAACTATTAAAATCATCCTGCAGTTATGCAACGCCTTTTTGATAGAAAGGGAAAGAGTTGCTTAGGACTTATGCAGATGATGAACCTCAGACAGGGAAATATTTTTCCTACCGTTCCCTATTCCCTATTCCCCGATGTATAAATTAGTCGCGACTATTAATAGCTATCAAAAGTCGCAGAATAAAAATGAATAGGTTGATATAAGTTAAGTACATTGAGAGAGCTGCGGGAATATACTGATCGTCGCGATAAGTACGAGGCAAGATGTAAAAATCTACTACTGCAGCCCCAGCAAATAGAAATACACCTATGCCAGAAATACCTATTTCTAACCAGCTTGGAGTATAAACACCGAAAAAGCTAAAAATAACTTGGCCCACAACTGCTACTAAGAGAGCCATTACTCCCAAGCTGACAGTTTTAGTCAAGGCCATGCCATCTTCTTCAGATAGATTTGAGCCTATTTGACGAGCTGCAATAAAGGTGACACCACAACCGAGGGCCGCAAAACCTACTCCCCCAATGCCTACTCCTTGGGTTTTTAAGGCCACATATACTAAACCACTCAGGGTATAGCCGGATAATAAGCTATATGTAGCTAATAAGGGTAGAGCTACATTATTATTACCTTTCTCCGCAATTCCACGGGCAATA
Organism: Okeania sp. SIO3B5; assembly: GCF_010692555.1. Classification (GTDB taxonomy): domain Bacteria; phylum Cyanobacteriota; class Cyanobacteriia; order Cyanobacteriales; family Microcoleaceae; genus Okeania. The sequence continues at coordinate 21,544 of NZ_JAAHHG010000072.1, forward strand.
AAAAATAATGCTAATTCGCCGATGAGTGCTACCCAGAATGTGGTCATAAATAGACCGGGGTTAGACTGCAGCACTTGTAGGCCACCAAAAGTACCTACTGCTGTGAGAATTAGGCCACCACCTACAAAAGGTAGAGCATTAGAAATCACGTTAGGGCCAACTAGGTTTTGACTTTGGGCCTCACGAATTGCTTGACGAAAATTGCTGGTATTAGCCATAAGAGTTTTCCTTAATTACAAAAAAGGACTTTTATCAACAAAGGAGTCAGGAGCTAGGAGTCAGGAGTGAGAATTAAATTTAAGATGTACGCTAATTAATTCTGTGTCCTGGTATTGTCAGTCGCCAATTCCAAGCCTCCTCTACTTCTAGCTAACTTCTTCTATTTATATATATATTGACATTTTAATCGAGTTTTTGCAGTTACCACATTCAATCTATTTTTGCCAGTGATATTACACACACTTCATCAGAAATTGTTATCTTCTGGGAAAATTCACTTAGTTTACTATAAAATACTTAGTTACATTGACTGAGTTGTGTAGACTAATTACTTGGAATTGGGCTGGAAATCTGTATAAACCTTTTTTTTCTCATTTTTCATACATATCAAGTATGTCAAATCAATTAATTAAATATACTTACGACTATTTGTCTAATTGTTAATACTGTTGTATATGTGATAAAAAATACTTTTATTCCGTAAATATATCTGGTTAAATAGCATTGAATAGGGTGAAATTAGCAGTAGTGTTTTGTAAAGATTCAGTAAAATCTCGCAAAAAGGGTTGCCACACTTAAGTAGGATTAGCTAGATTATATTTGTGAGGGCAAGAGAGGTTCACAAACTGCTAACACTACTGAGAAGTATTAATCTTCAACTTCAGTAATTCAAGATATTAAGAATCTAAGTGTTATCCTCATCATCACTCAATCAACAAATAACTAACTTATTAGGAGTCTCAAAAATGAAAAACCAAATCGTTGCTTCCATCGCTGCTCTTCCTTTCGCTTTAGGTACTGCTTTCGCTGGTGCTGGTGTTGCTAATGCTTTAATTATTGAATTTGATGATGTTTCCATAATGGGTGGTCAACTTTCTTATGATGGTGAAGGTGGCGCTCTCATTGGTACAGACATATTGTTCGATACGATATCGGGCATAGAGCATGATGGTACTTTCGTGTCAGAACTTGAGTGTATGGATTGTAAAGTGAATTTTGAAACAGGAGGCAATATTCTTGAGGGTCCTCCTGTATATACATTCGGTTCTGGTGGTAGTATAACAGTTACAGGTACAGTTAAA
>NZ_JAAHHG010000072.1:22872-31030 GCF_010692555.1 Okeania sp. SIO3B5
CTTTTCTAACTGGTTATTTTACCGAAGAAGTAGTTGGCTTAGGTACTAGCGGTGCTCTAACCTTTTCAGGTATAGGAGTTGATACAATAGATTCAGCAATCACTAGCTATTTTAATATAAATGCTAATGACTTCACGTTTGCACAAACAAGCATTGCAATGAGTAGTGTTTCTGTCTCAGGAAATGGTGGATTTACTGGTACTGTTGATAACTTTGATATGGTTAACAAGGCTGATACTCCTGAACCAACTGCATTATTCGGTCTAGGTGTAATTGCTGCAGGTCTAGTAACTAGCCGTCGCCAGAAAAACTCCTAATCTACAGGTTGATGATTATCTGCGCGATCGCTCTGGTTTAAACAATAATATCTACATTAGTCAAATTATCAGAGTGCAGAAAAAACAGCGATCGCTTGCTCCCACCTAACTATTATTTCAAATCAATCTAAGATACTTAGATTTTGACATATATACTTATTACAAAAAAATATCTATGAAATCAACTCTTAGAGCGGTTGCTAAGTCATTAGCGATCGCTTATTTATTTAGGGCTTGCTGATTAAATATAAAAGCATTGACAGATAAAGGTTTTAGCCTTTATTGGTCTTGAAAAAGTACAAGGTTTTCGTTCTAGGGAACTCAAAAAGTTAGGATTTTTGATTGACTATCGCAGAAAAATCAAGGGATAATTCTTTCTCCTGACTCCTCTAAATTCCCCATTTCTCCTGTCTTCCCCTCCCCTCCTGGGAGGGGCTAGGGGTGGGTTGTCTCCTGTCTCCTACCCCAGCAAAAAGACTTTCCATACGCAAACCCTATTTATTTTATACCAAATTCAAGAAAGATTGTTACAGTAAAATTATAGATGCTTAACGGAATTGAAAAATCTTCACTGTTTATTTCTTATACCTACCACCTACCACCTAAAATCTAATACCTTGAATAGCCAATGTAGCAATATTTTTTGAAAATGGTATTAGTAATATTGTATCCCACATTCCGCACTTCATTTTGTAATATTAAAGTAGTATAGAGGTCTGTAGCTTGAAGGAGTCATTTCAGTTATCAGTTATCAGTTATCAGTTATCAGTTCCTCTGGCTGTTTGCGCAGCATTCCGTAGGAAAGCCAGAGGCTTGAAATACTGAAATTTATTTTTTTATCCCCTTGAAAGGGGAGGCTTGAGACCTTATTTTTTGGTCAGGAGACAGAATTTTAGAAGAAAATCATAGCTGCTGTGATTGAGTAATCATGTATAGCAAGTATTTATGCTTAATTATTTACTCGGTATTTGATGAACGAAAAAAGTAATTGAGATGATTTGCATAGTATAAATACCTGCCAAGCTACAGATTTATATACTACTTTTAATAATACAAATTGAAGTGCGGAATGTGGGATTGAATGAAAAGTGCCGTAAGTGCAACTTCATGGATAAATAGTATCAGTTGCCAATTCCAAGCCTCTTCTACTTCTAGCTGACTTCTTCTTATATATATCTGAAATATTCAGAACTTACCGAATTATTAATAGACATCTCCAGAAAAGAGGGAACACCGGAGCTGGGAACAGGGAACCCACCCCTAGCCCCTCCCCCTCCCAACCCACCCCTAGCCCCTCCCAGGAGGGGAACAATTGATAATTTCTGGATAAGAATTGATTTTATTTTTGATTTTTGGAGATGTCTAATAATTAATAATTAAATAGTTCGCGCCTTGAAGCCTCCCCTTTTAAGGGAAAAAAAAGCGGTCGTTTGCGCAGCATTCCGTAGGATGGGATGGCGAGGTCTCGGAGCCATATCCAATCGACCAAGAGAAGAAATAATATCTCCTCATATTCAATCAAGAACGGTTTTAAGCAGAGGTAATTATCAATTATCCATTATCCATTATCAATTAATGAAGCACGCATAGGAAATCATACACTATTTGTAGGGGTTAACGGCTATTAAACCCTACTATATCTAGTAGTTATGCCTAAGTCCTAATATTGTGACATTTTTGCTAATATCATATTTTATTTTGTTTGTCAGTGATCTGAAACACTCTTTACAATAACTTGTTATATTCGATGAAAATTCACCTTAGCTGATCGGAAAATACTTAGTTACATCACTGAGTTGTTTGGAGCAATTGTTAAATAAGTATTAAATCAATATACAATTATTTTTCTTGGTTTTTAATAAATATCAAGTAATTTAAATCAAATCAATCTATACATATATGACTATTTACTTAGTTTTTAATACTGGTATATAAATGTAATAAAATAATGCTTTACCTCCGTAAATACCTGGTTAAATCTCATGACATAGAGTTAATTTTACAGTGGAGTTTTTTAAAGATTCAGTAAAGTCTCGTAAAAAGGGTTGAAATATCTAAGTGAAATTAGCTAGATTATATTCGTGAGGGCAAGAGAGGTTCGCAAACCCCTAAGACTACTGAGAAGTATTCATCTTCCAGTTAAGTAGTAAGAGTATATATGAACTCATCATTAATCTCATCATCACAAAATCAAACCACAGGCATAAATTATTAATTACTAGGTGTTTTAATCATGAAAAATCTACTTAAGTACGCATTCGCATTGTCCGCAGCTACTGTTTTCGGTGGATCAGTTTTTGCTCCTGCTCAAGCAGCTACAGTCGTTGGTAGTCTAGCCTTCTCTGATGGTACTGATGATTGGTTTAGTCAAGTAGATCCAGGAGCAGGGGATACTTTTTATATTGAGTTTAATCCTTTTGATCTTAACTTTGTTACTACCCAAAATGGTTTTTTTACTCCTCCATTCGATGGTAGTCCTGTCCAAGGTGTAGCAGCTTCTAAAGCACATTTTGAATATGTGAGTTCCAGTGGTTCCGAGTTCACATACGCGCTCATCAACGACCTAGTTTTTGACTATAGTAATGGAGCAAGTGTTACTTGGGGAGCTGGTACTGAGTTTATGGGTATGTTCAACGGCCCGGACTCTGTAGAGTTTATGTTGTCTGAAGATCAACCTATATCCGCAATAGTTGAGGGAATAGGAGAGACTGGTTTCAAAGTCATTGCTGAGACACTTCAATTTTCAGACACTGAGGCAGGTGGTGGTGGTACATATAATTCACAAGTAGATATAGGAGTTCATATTCCTGAACCCACTACATTATTCGGTCTAGGTGTAGTTACTGCAGGTTTAGTAACTAGCCGCCGCCAGAAAAATTCCTGAACTCTAAGGTTGATGATTGTCTTTGCGATCGCTCTGAATAATCTGTACATTAGTAAAGCTATCAGAGTGTAGAAAAAAAATAGTGATCGCTTGCTTCCACCTAATCATTATTTCAAATCAATCTAAGTATCTTAGATTTTTACCGAATAATTAATAATTAATAATTAATAATTAAATGATTTTGGTTTAAAGCCTCCCCTTTTAAGGAAAAAAAAAGAAATAATATTTCCTTATATTCAATTCCGTAACGGTTTTAACCAGAGGTAATTATCAATTATCCATTATCAATTATCAATTAATGAAATCTACCTTGTTACAAAAAAATATCTGTTCAATCAAATTTGAGAGCGATCGCTAATGGCCCCACCATCGCTGATCAGTTCTAGAAAGATTGTATGCAATACTCCAATAATTGATTTATTAGTTAACGATGACTCCAGATATTAGAAGTGTTGAGAATCATCCAAAAACTAGCTAGTGCAGGATGGCAGAAATAACTAACCAGTTACAAAATCCTAAAACCCACATTACAGCACTTCGATTTGTAACATAAAAATTAGTATAAAATCCGTAGCTTGTTTAAGTATTTATACTATATAAATTATCCTCATTTACCTTGATCGGAAGTGAAATATTAAGCATAAATACTTACTGAATTATTTACTCTTATTGACTACTATAATTTTCTTCAGACTTTTGACTTTTAATTTTTGACTTCCGCGTAGCGACACTAGGATTACCAAGGAAGTTGGCCCATTAATATTATGTATGTCCAAGAAATAAACTTGCTATTTATTTAATATCAGCAACAGAAGTGACAGCCATTTCAGTTATCAGTTATAGCGCTGCGCGCAGGCAACAGGCAACAGGCAACAGGCAACAGGCAACAGGGGGAATAAATTACTGATAATATAAGACTTTTAGCTATTGGACACCTCCTGTGATTTGTAAATATGCCAGCGCACATTGCTATATCACTGACAAAATCATTGTTGGTAATCTTTAGCCATAAAAATCTATTCTCTATTTCCTTTCAGTATTGGCCTTAATAATATCTAACTCTAAAGCTTAATCATCATTCCCTAGTTTCTCCTCAGTCAAGACTTTTTATCCCCTTTGAATTTCCTTTGAGTTTGAAAGACTATTATTTGATTTTTCTAGTCATTTGTCAGAGATTAGCCTCCTGGACTTCCACCTCACTTTTTCTTCTATCAAAATCATTGTTGGTAATCTTTGGCCATAAGAATCTATTCTCTATTTCCTTTCAGTATTGGCCTTAATAATATCCAAGTCTAAAGCTTAATCATCATTCCCTAGTTTCTCCTCAGTCAAGACTTTTTATCCCCTTTGAATTTCCTTTGAGTTTGAAAGACTATTATTTGATTTTTCTAGTCAGTTGTCAGAAATTAGCCTCCTGGACTTCCACCTCACTTTTTCTTCTATCAAAATCATTGTTGGTAATCTTTGGCCATAAAAATCTATTCTCTATTTCCTTTCAGTATTGGCCTTAATAATATCCAAATCTAAAGCTTAATCATCATTCCCTCATTTCTCCTCAGTAAAGATTTTTTATCCCCTTTGAATTTACTTTCAATTTTCAAGACTATTGTTTTATTTTTCTAGTCACTTGTCAAAAATCTACATCCTGGACTTCTACCTAACTTTTTCTTCGTCCATACTCTATACATTTTAGTTGGGTTGTCTATACCACGTTTAGTAAACTTCTGTAAATGATCTGCTTCACACTTCATAATAACTTGTTATTTTCGATAAAATTCCATAAAAATTCGCTTTGGTTTACTACAAAATACTTAGTTACATTACTGAGTTGTATAGACTAATTATTTAAAATTGGGCTGAAAATCTATGTAAAGTTTTTTTTCCTCATTTTTTATATATATTTAGTAGCTCAAATCAATTAACTAAATTTACCTACTACTATTGGCCTAATTGGTAATACGGATTGGTATGTGATTAAAAAGACCGTAAAACTGTAAGTAAATGGAGTGAAATAGCATTAATTTGACAGTGAAGTTTACATTGGAGTTTTTAAAGATTCAGTAAAGTCTCGCAAAAAGGGTTGCAACACCTAAGTGAAATTAGTTAGTTTATATTCACGAGGGCAAGAGAGATTCACGAAACGATAAAACTACTGAGAAGTATCAATCTTCAAGTTAATTATTTAACAAGTACGAATCTAAGTATTATCCTCATCGTCACTCAATAAACACATAACTAATTTACTAGGAATCTATAAAATGAAAAATCAAATCGTTGCTTCCATCGCTGCTCTTCCTTTCGCTTTAGGTACTGCTTTCGCTGGTGCTGGTGTTGCTAATGCTGCTGCCTTAACTGGAGAATTTCACATAGCTTCCGGTGTTTCAATCCCTGGTGGTATAAGTAATATCTTCTTAACACAAGACTCATTAACTTTTCAACCAATTCCAACTCCAGTTCTTGTTGATCCCGATCCAGTAAATGGAGGAAGTTTTAATGGGTTTAACTCCGCACTTATCTCTGAAATTATATCTTTTAGCGGTAACAACGTAAACAACCCCTTTTTAGATTTAGGTAACTCACCAACTGGTCCCGGAATTGTGATGGGAGCACCTGACCCCAGCTTAACAGATGGTTTAAATGTTTTTAACCTAACTGAAGCTAGTTACAATTTAAGCCAGACTGGAGCTAACGTATCTGTAGATGTAGCACTATGGGGATATTTTGAGAGTGCAAATGGACACACAAGTAAAGGTGCAGGTAGCTTGACATTCCAGATAATTAACGATACAGTTGCTTCAGTTGAAAGTCAGCTTGCTAGTGGTGAGACAATAGGGGATATAACTTTCTCTGGTGGTTTGTTCGCTTCTACTCCTGAACCAACTGTATTATTCGGTCTAGGTGTAGTTACTGCAGGTTTAGTAGCTAGCCGTCGCCAGAAAAACTCCTAAGCCAAAGGTTGATTGTTGTCTGTGCGATCGCTCTGGTATCAGCAATAATATCTACATTAGTCACAGTATAAGAGTGTAGAAAAAATAGCGATCGCTTGCTTCAACCTAACTACTTTTTTAAATCAATCTAATTAACATACTTAGATTTTATATAGTCATTTAAAACTACTAAGAAGTATCAATCTTCAAGTTAAGTATTTAACAAGTACTAATCTAAGTGTTATCTTCATCGTCACTCAATAAACAAATAACTAATTTACTAGGAATCTATAAAATGAAAAATCAAATCGTTGCTTCCATCGCTGCTCTTCCTTTCGCTTTAGGTACTGCTTTCGCTGGTGCTGAGGTTGCTAACGCTGCTGGATTATATGGAAGAATTGGTTTCAATGGTTTCTTCACAAATATTACTTTGTCAGAAGGTGAGTTGAGCTTTAACCCAAATCCAGGTGATTTGATAGCAAGTGTAACAACTGGTAATTTTGTACAATTTAACGCAGCAACTATTCAAGGTCCGCTAACGTTTGATGGTAGTGGTGACAGTCCATTTGAAGTAACCAGTGTGACAAATCCCTTCTTAGATTTAGGAACTTTTGGTGATTCCGATACAAGTGATGGTGTGAATACTTTTGCTCTTCACTCTGGTTCTACTATAACTGTAACGGACAGTAATGGTGGTGCACAAATAATGTTAGACCTAAATGGATGGTTTACTGATGAATTTGGCCATCAAACAAAAGGTATAGGTAACATAACATTTCAGATGGCAGGTGTAGATGCCGAATATGTTGAGGGTATTTTTGATGGAACTATTCAACCTATAGAGGCAACCTTTTCTGGAGAAGTGATTGGGGAAATGAAACCAGTACCTGAACCAACTGCATTATTCGGTCTAGGTGTAGTTACTGCAGGTTTAGTAACTAGCCGTCGCCAGAAAAACTCCTAAGCCAAAGGTTGGTTGTTGTCTGTGCGATCGCTCTGGTCGAAATAATAATATCTACATTAGTCAAATTATCAGAGTGCAGAAAAAAAACAGCGATCGCTTGCTTTCATCTAAATTATTTAAAATCAATCTAAGATACTTAGATTTTTACATCTACCTTTACCTTGTTACAAAAAAAATATCTGTGAAATCAAATTTTAGAGCGATTGCTAGTTTATTAGCGATCGCTTGTTTCAATTTAACTACTATTTAAAATCAATTTAATTATCTTAGAATTTTGCATCTACCTTGTTACAAAAAAAATATCTGTGAAATCAAATTTGAGAGCGGTTGCTAGGTCATTAGCGATCGCTTTTAACGAAGTCATATCATGTCCGGTTGAATAATTAGACTTTGGTGGAAGGAAGGCAGGAGGCAGAAGGTTTTCTCCCATTGTCACCTTGATTTTATACACAAACGATGCTACCGGACATGATATCATAAGTCAGAAATCAGAAGTTAACCCACCCCTCGCCCCTCCCCCTCCCAACCCACCCCTAGCCCCTCCCAGGAGGGGAGGGGAAGTAGGGGATTTGAGCAAGGCTCCAAAAATATTGCGCCTTAAAAGGCGGGGTTGCGCGACCCATGTTATTTTGATAATTTGTGGGAACATTGTACAGCGCTGTGCGCAGGCAACAGGCAACAGGCAGGAATACTTAAGGGCAAGAAAAAAACTTAAATTTCCTGTAGATATTCACTCTTGGGTGTACACAAACGATACCAGCGGACATGATATCACTTGCCAATCCGAAGGCTCCTCTACTTCTAGCTGACTTCTTCTTTATTGTGACATTTGAGTTGAGTTTTTAATTAGGGCTTGCTGATTCAACCTAAAAGCATTGATATATAAAGACTTGAGCCTTTTTGATTTCAAAAAAAGTGTGCCTGTTTCAGCTCTTCACGCTCATGCATGGAGCGCATTTTTAGCGCATAGTTGGGCAAAAAAATTCTCCCCTACTCCCCTACTCCCCTACTCCCCCGCTCCCCTACTCCCCTACTCCCCCCCTCCCAGTGTTCTTCTATAGCTGTG
>NZ_JAAHHG010000720.1 GCF_010692555.1 Okeania sp. SIO3B5
ACCCACCCCCATCCCCTCCCGGGAGGGGAGCAAGAGGGGTGGGTGCAGCAGCCTGTGAGACGTCAACCCGCCGAGGAGTTACGGCTCGGTAGGAATCCCCGTGCCTAACAGCCGGGGAGGATGTCAAAGTCAACGCTCCTCTGACTTAGATGAGTATATTGCTATAATACCAAGCGTGAAAAAAGAATGCTACAAAAAGGTAGATATTGATCGGATATGCTTTAAAATAGCTGCTCCAGTTCATTGGAGATAGTTATCTCTATTTTTTTTCCCTTTTTTTCAATGTTTACCCCTTCTTCCTTCTTCCCTCTTCCTTCTTTTGTACGGACGTTGCATGCAACGTCCCTACCATTTGTAACAAACATTTATCAAGTTGGTATAATGCAGTTTAGCAGCTTGAGAGGTGAAGAGATGTGTTCATTAATTGATAATTGATAATGGATAATGGATAATTATAGCGCTGTGCGCAGGCAACAGCTCATCTGGCAACAGCTCATCTGGGGGAATGAATTGCTGATAATATAAGACTTTTAGCTATTTGGCCCCTCCTGCAATTTGTAAATATACCAGCGCTCATTGCTATACCTCTGGTTAAAAGCGTTACGGAATTGAACATAAGGAAATATTATTTCTTTATTTTCCCCTTGTAGAGCGACAGCTCGCGGCGCAGCCAAGGGGAGGCAGAGTAAGCTGAATTATTTAATTAATAATGATTAATTATTAATTATTAGGTAAAATTTTCACCAGAAAGCTATAGGAGAAATTACTTGAAAATGGCAAAAATTACTACCGAAGTTAAGTTAAACTGGTAATGTAATATAAACGTGATTCTGAAATTGCAATAGTTACACTTCAGATAAAAAACTTACTCAACGACTTCAATATGATGCAGTTTAGCAGCTTGAGAGGTGAAAAGATGTGGTAAAATTTTAACTAGAAAGCTATAGGAGAAATTACTTGAAAATGGCAAAAATTACTACCGATGAATTACCCGAAAGTTTACAAACTCTATTTATAGAAGTCGAACGCACAAAAACTCCACTAACTATCATCCATCAAGGAAAACCATTAGCGATCATTTATCCTGCTACCACTGAAACTAAACGCTCTCCCTGTGGCGTAATGAAAGGAACTGGTGAAATATTAGGGGATATAGTCGCTCCTGTTGACGAACCTTGGAAAGTGTTGGAATGAAATTGCAATGAAAATTCTACTTGATACCCATGTTTGGATTTGGCTTTTACTGGAGGATACACGTTTATCACTCCAACTTCAGAGAGCGATCGCCGATCCTAATAATGAACTTTGGTTGAGTCCAATTAGTGTTTGGGAAGCACTGGTTCTTGCAGAAAAAGGGCGGATATCTGTGCAACCCGATCCTGTAACATGGGTTAACTTAGCTTTACAGACTATAAAAACTCGTGAAGCTCAAATGAATCATGCTATTGCCATTTTAAGTCGTCAGGTTGTACTACCTCATAAAGATCCCGCAGATAGATTTATTGTTGCTACAGCTATTTACTATGGGTTAACATTAGCTACGGTTGATACTGATATTATAGATAGTTCGGCACTACAAACACTTAGTTAAAAAATGGTATAATAGATAACTTTTTTCTTGTGGAGGAGCGATCGCTCATGTAGGTAGGGTGGAGGCGCTCACACAGATTATGGCACGGATGTACGGATTAAGTGCAATTGGCATCTTTCTTGTAGAAGAGCGATCGCTCATATAAGTTGGGTTGAGGTAATCACACAGATTATGGCACGGATGTACGGATTAAGTGCAATTGGCATCTTTCTTGTAGAAGAGCGATCGCTCATGTAGGTAGGGAGGAGCTGCTCACACAGATTATGGCACGGATGCACAGATTAAGTGCAATTGGTCTCTTTCTTGTAGCAGAGCGATCGCTCATGTAGGTAGGGAGGAGCTGCTCACACAGATTATGGCACGGATGCACAGATTAAGTGCAATTGGTCTCTTTCTTGTAGCAGAGCGATCGCTCATGTAGGTAGGGTGGAGGCGCTCACACAGATTATGGCACGGATGTACGGATTAAGTGCAATTGGCATCTTTCTTGTAGAAGAGCGATCGCTCATGTAGGTAGGGAGGAGCTGCTCACACAGATTATGGCACGGATGCACAGATTAAGTGCAATTGGTCTCTTTCTTGTAGCAGAGCGATCGCTACTCATGTAGGTAGGGTTGAGGTGCTCACACAGATTATGGCACGGATGCACAGATTAAGTGCAATTGGCATCTTTCTTGTAGAAGAGCGATCGCTGCTCATGTAGGTAGGGTGGAGGTGCTCACACAGATTATGGCACGGATGTACGGATTAAGTGCAATTGGTCTCTTTCTTGTAGAAGAGCGATCGCTCATGTAGGTAGGGTTGAGGTGCTCACACAGATTATGGTACGGATGCACGGATTAAGTGCAATTGGTCTCTTTCTTGTAGAAGAGCGATCGCTCATGTAGGTAGGGTTGAGGTGCTCACACAGATTATGGTACGGATGTACGGATTAAGTGCAATTGGTCTCTTTCTTGTAGAAGAGCGATCGCTCATGTAGGTAGGGTTGAGGTGCTCACACAGATTATGGTACGGATGCACAGATTAAGTGCAATAAGCGTACTTGATCGAGATATAGTATGGGTATTTGTTGGGTTGCGCTGTCGCTTAACCCAACCTACAATCTAGCCTAGTCCTCCTAAGAAAGCAATAATCAAGCAAATAATAAAGATTATAAAGATAAATACAATAAAAGGAAGCGCATTTTTGGGAAGTCTCATAGTTCAGGTAGTTAAAGGAGTAAAAAACTAAAGGTAAGAAGTCTACTAATACAAATAACAGTAGACTTCATTAGAAATGGCTTTCAATCAGTTTCTAGGCTTGTTGTCTGTAGGTGAAATAACATCATCTAATCGGGCAACAAGTGACATAGTGCTTACAGCAGATTTTGTACCGTCAGAAGCTGCTTTAAGCCAGTTGACTTTTTTCTTGCCATTAGCTTTTTGACTTAGAGCATTTCCCACTGTTGCTCCACCTACTCCAGCGCCACATACTCCCAGGGCTTTTCCAACAGCTATTAATGCTATTGTAGTTGTGACTGGCTCGATCGCGAAATGAATAAAATGAGTTGTTAACATTACCTTATTCTAGATTTATGTTGGACGTTTTTTCCATGATTACTCATAAGTCAATACTTTGCCTAGTCCAAAAATGTTCAAATTTGTTACTCTTTTTCTGACTCAAATTTATCTACTTTTGTAGAAAAATGTTAAAAATGTACTAGATTGTTACCCAACGCAAGCGATAATACAAAAAACATACTTCCCCTTGTCCTATGAACTTGAAAGAAGCTTTAAAAATAGCCAACCAAATAGTTTCTGAGAAAACAGGCAAACCTCTAAGTGACATACAACAAGCAGTTCTTAAAGTAACTCTACAACGAGAGACTTACAAAGATATTGCCAAACAATTTGATTGCTCTGAAAGTAATGTGAGAAAAGCTAGTGCAGAATTATGGCAGATAATTTCAGAAGAGTTAGGGGAAAAGGTTACTAAATCAAATTTTCGCTCCGCAATGGAGAGGTGGCAAAGCTTCAATAATTCAAACTTTGCACAAGAAGTTGTAGCAATTAGTAGTTTCAACATTTGTGGAGATACAAGACACCCCCCAGATACACCAAACTCACACCAACCTAACCAAAAAACATCTCACAGCAGACAACCTGCAACGCCACATCAAGATTTAGATGAAATGCCAGAGTTAGGCGACTTCTACAACCGCACCATCGAACTCGAAACCCTAACCACCTGGATTTTACAACAACATTGTCGCCTCATCGCACTCACAGGTATCATTGGTATCGGCAAAACCACATTAGCAGTAAAACTCGTTCACCAAATAAAAGATAATTTTGACTATGTAATTTGGCGCAGTCTCGAAACATCCCCCACTTTTGCAGAATTTCAAGCTGACTTACTTCAATTTTTCTCCCAGTCTCAACAACAAAACTCACTCCAAAACACACAAAAACCTTTACCCCTAATCAAATATTTGCAAAAGTATCGTTGTTTAGTAGTCTTGGATGACATTCATCACCTTTTC
>NZ_JAAHHG010000721.1 GCF_010692555.1 Okeania sp. SIO3B5
CCTTTGACAAAAAAGATAATTTACACCCTAAAAAATGGTATTAAAGCCATCCATTCTGACTCCTGACTCCTGACTCCTGACTCCTAAGAAATACCCTAGATATTTGTAGCAAACATTTATCAATCTGGTATAACTCCTAACTCCTAAAGTTCCAGCAGATTTTTTTCCGTCCAACTGCGATTAAACACTAATTCATAAATGCGGTTGTGAATTTTCAGCAACTCATTTTGCTTAATTACCAGTCCTGATAAACATAATTCTTTTTCTTCTGGAATATTCGTTCTCATTATCTCTTTTTGCTCCAATAATTGTTGATAAATTTCCAGCATTTGTCTTCTATTTTCACTATGAAAAATACGATCGCGAATGGTTTTTAAATGTTCTGGTTCATCTTGAGTTTCCCAATTTTTTATGATTTTTTCTTGTACTAAGTTTTCTATCCATTGGGTTTCACCATTGACCGGAATTGGTATTTCTGAATTACGAATTAACTGACATAATTTTTGAGTTAAAAAAGGCTGTCCTCCGGTCCAGTTTAATATTTCTTGCAGCATAGTTTGAGGATTACTAACTTTTTCTGTTATTCCATATAATAAAGGTTGTGCTTCATGTTTTTTGAAGCTTTCTAGTTCAATTGTTTGACCAATATTAAAAGGGGTTCTTCTAATATCAGTCATTAATTCTGAAGGAGTAGCTACTCCAAAAAAAGCAAAGGTGAGATTCTGATATCTAGACTCTGGATGAATCATTCGTTTATTGTAGCAAGAGCGAATTAGGGCAAAAAAGTCATTTACTGGAAATTTTAAGCTTAAAATTGTATCAACTTCATCCAGAAAAATGAAGACTTTTTTGATAGATTCATCGTTCTCATTATTCAGTTCAACTAATAAAATATCTTCAATAAATTGACCTAATCTTTGTACGGGAGAAATATCTAATCTGTCATTCCACCAAGTTTTTAATTTGATTAAATTAAATTTTTTCATTAAACGAAAACTACGCAATAGATCCACTGCTAATCCTTTATACCATTGCTCTACGGTCACATTTTCACTGCCAATTTGGGTTAAATCTATTGCAGCACAATGATGTCCTTCATGGTTGAGATGGTGTATCATTCTGACCATGAGACTAGATTTTCCCATTTGTCGGGCATTCAAAATATAACAAAATTCACCTTGTTTTAAGGCTTGATAGAGGGAGCGATCGGCTTGCCGGACTACATAAGTAGGAGCATTCATTGGCAAACTTCCACCTACTTTATAATTAAAATTAGAGGCAGGTTTGCCTGTTTTAAGTAGCTCATTTTCAAAGATTAATTCTGCTTGAGTTGCTTTGAGAACGTCTAAGGTTTGTGATAGTTCTTTTGTGCGTTCTTCTACTCTTTGTTCTAGGGTTTGATAAAGTCTGGAATTGTCGATGGAAATAGCTGCTTGAGCAGACAAAATATTTAATAATTCGACTCTTTCTGAGGTGAATGTATTTGTGGTTAAATTATTTTCTAAGTAAACTATTCCTTTTAATTGACTTTGGTTAATTAGGGGAGTACAGAGAATTGATTTACTTTTTGTAGCGATAATATAAGGGTCATTAATAAATTGTCCTTGGTTAGCTGCGTCGTTGAGTACAATATATTTTTGAGTGCGAATTACATAGTTAATAACAGTGGTTGGTAAAATGGGAAGTGATGTTTGGGTGTCTGTAGATTCGATGGGAATTGATTGTAAAATTGTTACTTCGTCGCTGTTTATTTTTCCTTGAGCTTCTATCAACCAATTTCCTTGATGGTAGAGAATTAAAAATCCTGTTTGCGCTCCAGCATTTTCGATGGTAATTTTCATTAAGTTGTTGAGGAGATTTTCCAGCTTAATTTCACCAGAAATTGCTTGAGACGCTTTCATAACTGTAGTTAAGTCGAGAATTTCTCCATCATTACCGGAGGCAGAAATAGTTGTACTAATACCTTTTGATTTAGTTTGATTAGTTACTCCTAATAAATATTGGGGATATTCCTTTTCTAATTGTTTGACTTTAGCTTTTGCTCCCCAACGGATGTAACAATGATGGGCATTTCTGAGGTAAAGTTGACCTATTTCTTGTCTGTCAAGGGCGAAATAAAATTCTGCTGCTCGTTCGTAAGCTAAGGCTTCTTCATGGATAAATTCATATTTTTTCGCTCCTTGAATGGCGCGATCGTAAAGTTCTTGTGCTTGCCAATTTTGTCCTAAAACTCGTGCTTTTTCTGCTTCTATTAGATCGTATTTGTGCTGGAAATTTTCTCGGCAATGTCCAGCCCATATTTTCATATCCTCTTGATTTTTTTCTACTTGTTCTAGTAATTCTTTTTGCTGTTCTGTGTCGCAATTATTGTGATGAGCAAGACAAGCAAGAGAATAGTAAAAATTGTGTTGTGGAACACATAAATATCCGATCATTCCAGCAGCATATCTATTTGCATATTGACTATTTTTAAAAGCTTGAAGATAATCTTTGAAGAGATATAAAATTAAAGTTTTGCCAAAGTAGTAAGTAAATAGTAACCACTGGTTGTCTTGATTAATATATATTTCTATTGCTCTATTTTCTTCGTCTTGATAATTTCCAATTAATAGATAGTATTTGTGTTGCTCTATAGTGGTTAAATTTAAAACAATATTTTTGCATATTTCTATATAATTTATAGAATATTCTTGATGAGTTTTTGCGATTAAATTACTATACTTTCGATAATCCCGTTCAACTTCTTCTAAATTACACCCTCCAAAAAACTCGATAAAGCAATAGTCTATAGCAAGATAAGAAATATATTCATTGTTTCCTCTATTAATATCTTTTTGTAAACTATTGAGTAATTTTTCTTGTGGTACTTTTTCATTCAGCCATTCTTTCCAATGCCAGATACATCCATAACAGTTGTGAATAACTGCAGATTCTAATTTGGGAGTAGTATATTTTTCTAGTAATTCGAGAGACAGTTTTCCAAACTGATATCCAGAATTAATATCTTTTATTATTTCACATAGAAGCGATCCATATAAACTATAAGTTATAGCAGCTTCAGGAGGATTATTATATTCAATACAAAGATTAAGTTGAGTTAAAATTGTTTCAATCCTCAGATAAGAACTTGTTGTCACTATTGCATTCCTAGCTGACTGTATTATGGAGAAAGCTGCTAGTTTATAGGGATCGGTCATTTTTGGCAGATTGGCTAAATCTTCAATATTTTTTCCTTTTAATAGAAACTTTAAAGATTTATGTTGTTGTTCAAGCCTATTTTTTATGACACTATCACTAACAATTTCTTGAGAGATTTCGATTCCCAGCTTTTCTAAAACTTTTAAAGCAATATCTATAGATTTTTGCGGCTGAAATTGACCATAGTAAGACAAGATTACTAACTCATAAATCTTGACACTATCCAGAATATTGTTGACTTTTTCTAGAATAGTTGTAGATAGTTTTTCAACCTGTTCCCACTGAGAATTTAAGTACAAAGCTTCTAAGGTTTCTACTTGAAGCTCTAATGTAAATTTGTACTGCTCCTCCCAACTTTTTTCTGCTAATAATTTAACACCAATCTCTAAATATTCCAATGCTGTTTTGTAAGCTGTTGCAGCTTTTGCTTTTTTACCTGCCTGAAGATTTAATTTTGCTAACTCATCTTTTTCCCATTGTTCAGTAATTAAACTAGACCCTTGATTAAGTTGATTGACAACATCAAAAATCTTATTCTGTAACTCATCCTCTTCAAGATTTTTCAACAGTAGATGACCTATTTGTAGATGCACTTGCTTTTTTTCTGCTGCTGGAA
The DNA here is from genome assembly GCF_010692555.1 of Okeania sp. SIO3B5. GTDB lineage: Bacteria > Cyanobacteriota > Cyanobacteriia > Cyanobacteriales > Microcoleaceae > Okeania. Next base: position 3,815 of record NZ_JAAHHG010000721.1, read on the forward strand.
TCAGAGAATAAGCTGCCTGTTGTACTCGGTCATGTAAAAATTTGTAGGGTATATATTTTGAAGATTCAAAATAGTTTTCTGATAGCTGATTTGATAAATCTTCAGGATTCCAGAGTAAAGGAATTTTATAGTTATTTTTCAAGGGAAAAATCAGCCCTTCATGTAACGCAGATTGTAATTCATTAGCTGTTACTGTTTGAGATTTATTATTAACGATAGCCAGGATTTCCAAATTAAATTTATTGCCAATGCAAGCTAGATCGGAAGAGCGTATCTTAAGCATCTATTCAGTGGT
>NZ_JAAHHG010000722.1 GCF_010692555.1 Okeania sp. SIO3B5
CATCTTTGGGACTATTCTTCCTACTATATCCTCCATAATTCCCATTTCTCCTGGGAGGGGCGATGGGTGGGTTGACTCCTGTCTTCCCCTCCTGGGAGGGGTTAGGGGTGGGTTGTCTCCTGCCCTCACCCATAAGACTTTTTCAGCAAACCCTAATTAATAATTAATAATTACCTCTCTCTTAAAAGGTTTAAACCACAATTTTTCGGTAAAAGTTCAGTTATCTCTGTATTTTTCAATATCAAAAAAATCAGACTGATAGCTGAGGTGCAAATTTCTATAGTCAGACATTAAAAAAAATCTCTACTATAGCAGTAAGTTGATATAAATTAACCTAAAATACTAATTTTTATTGATTTACAAAAAAACAATATTGTAAGCATTCAACTATTAGCTGTCAGCTATCAGCAACAAGACTCTCTTCTTAAAGACAGTATTTAAATTAACAACTGACTTTAAGGGCAAGGGAGGCAACTGGGTGCATCTCAATGTTTGAATAAAGCCAAAAATTTATGGCTTTTAGGCAACAGGTAACAAGCAACAGGGAATAGGCAACAGGGAATAGGGAATAGGAAATATATAGGAAAAAAGTATTTTTGCAAATAGATGAGATGCACCCAGGCAACTTTTGTAGTAAGACAATTAATAAAGCTTTGCCATCATATAGTGGACGACCGTTAATCCCCTAAAAATGGTGTATAATTAACTATTTTGTTTAAGTCCTGTTTTCTTTTTGTAGCCTAAAAAATTCTAAAAAATATAGATAAAATATTTCCTATTTTCTGTAATTTAACTATTTCTTTAACCGAAAAAAATCTTTTCTTAACCTCCTGGAAATATTGATTTAATCTTCACCCAATAAAATGTGCTGGGAATTAGTAAAAATTTCCAATTGATTTATTAGATCGAAGCTTAAACAGTCAAATAGACATTTCAGCTTGTTCAGATATTTGGATTTAGATTGATTCCTAAAAATCAACTACAAGGCATATTTATTGAACTGTATTTTTATGCCTTAGATAAAACTTTTTTTGATCAAATTTCCAAAGAAAAAATCAATCTAAAACATCAATTTTAAGGTGAGAGGAGAATCAAATGGCAGAATTAACAGGATTTGCTGTATTACCAGCAGACACATTCGCAGAAGGCCCCCCATCCGGAAACTTCATTAATACAGATAATCGAGAAACACCATTTGATAGTCAACCAGTCCAAGGTTTTAGTGGCGTTCAATTTGCCCCTAGTAGCGAAGATAGTAGTACTTATTGGTTTCTCTCTGACAATGGTTTCGGTTCTCAAGGAAATAGTGCAGATTATTTGCTCAGACTATATCAAGTTGACCCCGACTTTGCTGGAGCAGAAGAAGGTGATGCTACTGTTGACGTTCAAGATTTTATTCAACTAGCAGATCCAAATGATGTCATACCTTTCGACATTGTCAATGAAGGTACAAATGATCGCCTCTTAACTGGAGCAGACTTTGATATAGAATCTTTTGTTATCGATAATAATGGAGATATTTGGATCGGAGACGAATTCGGACCTTATATCCTACACTTCGATAGTACCGGAACTTTATTAGAAGCTCCTATTGCCACACCCAACCCGATCGAACTCAATACCCTTAATGGCCAAGATCCTCTAGTTATTGCCCACAGAGGTGCAAGCGGAGATTTGCCAGAACATACCCTAGCAGCTTATGAAGCAGCGATCGCCGCAGGTGCAGACTTCATCGAACCCGACCTCGTAACTACTTCCGACGGTGTACTTATCGCTCGTCACGAACCACTGCTAGATGATACCACTAACGTTGCTGAAGTATTTAGTCCAGAACGCCAAAGCACCAAAATTCTTGACGGTGAAGAAAAAACTGGTTATTTTGCTGAAGACTTTACCCTAGCAGAAATCAAACAACTACGCACAGTTCAATCTCGCGACTACCGAGACATTAACTTTGATGGGTTATTTGAGATTCCGACATTAGAAGAAGTCATCGAACTCGTTCAAAAAGTAGAAGCAGAAACAGGAGTTGAAGTTGGCATCTATCCTGAAACCAAACACCCTACATTCTTTGATGAACAGGATTTATCTTTAGAAGAACCCCTACACTTTGCGGGATGAAGAGCGTTTCCTCACACTCAACCCTAATAATACTGAGGAATTTGATAGTCCCCAATTAATTGTCAACGCCTTAATAGGTATAGAGCTCCAAAACAGGGAGTAGGCAGTAGGCAGTAGGGAGAAAGAATCAATTATCCTACAGAAATTATCAATTATTTTCCCCTCCTGGGAGGGGGAGGGGCGAGGGGTGGGTTCCCTATTCCCTATTCCCTATTCCCTCTTTTCTGGAGATGTCTATTGTTGAACGCTGTCTAATTTGTTATCATCAGGGTCGGTGGTAGAGAATATTCCCACTAAACTTTTGGCTGGTACGTTTTCGTCGATAGTGGTGTTGCTGAGTGTGAGGTTGGTGGGAGGATCGTTGAGGTCGTTAACTTTGATGCTAAATGTCTTCTGGAAAGTTCCTCCCTCCGAGTCAGTAGTTTGGACTCGAATACTATAGTTAGACTCTGTTTCATAGTCTGGTGAATCTTTGATTTTTAGTTGGTTTCCATCTATAGTAAAGGCTGAGTTATCAGTGTCTCCCTCTCCGCTGACTAATTGGTAGATAAAAGTATCCTTGAGATCGGGGGCAGTGTTGTTGAGTGTGAGGTTGGTGGGAAGATATTGATCGAAGTTGTTTAACCAAACTTTGTTAGGCTCATTCAAATTAGCAACAAAAGCATCCGTGTCGCCATCTCCATCTACATCTGCTAAACTCACACCTACGCTACTGGAATGCCCTAAAGCTTGCTGTGAGTCAGTGAATTGACCGCTACCATCATTTAACCAAACTTTGTTAGGCTCACTCTTATTATTAGCAACAAAAGCATCCGTGTCGCCATCTCCATCTACATCTGCTAAACTCACATCTGCGCTATTGGAATTCCCTAAAGCTTGCTGTGAGTCAGTGAATTGACCGCTACCATCATTTGACCAAACTTTGTTAGGCTCACCAAAATTAGTAACAAAAGCATCCGTGTCGCCATCTCCATCCACATCTGCTAAACTTACACCATAGCTATTGGAATTCCCTAAAGCTTGCTGTGAGTCAGTGAATTGGCCGCTACCATCATTTAACCAAACTTTGTTAGGCTGACGAAGATTAGCAACAAAAGCATCTGTGTCGCCATCTCCATCCACATCTGCTAAACTTACACCATAGCTACTGGAATTCCCTAAAGCTTGCTGTGAGTCAGTGAATTGGCCACTACCATCATTTAACCAAACTTTGTTAGGCTCACCACCATTAGCAACAAAAGCATCCGTATCGCCATCTCCATCCACATCTGCTAAACTCACATCTGCGCTATTGGAATTCCCTAAAGCTTGCTGTGAGTCAGTGAATTGGCCGCTACCATCATTTAACCAAACTTTGTTTTCACCACGATTAGCAACAAAAGCATCCGTGTTGCCATCTCCATCCACATCTGCTAAACTTACACCATAGCTACTGGAATTCCCTAAAGCTTGCTGTGAGTCAGTGAACTCAATCATCGGAGTAGCATTGACTGTTTGTATCGGCATTACAAACATCGCAACTGCCATTACCACTGCCAGCACAACCTGAAAAAATTTACCCAAAGTTTGTTTTGGTTGTGGCGAAGGATTAAATTCATTCGCTATTGTAGTTTCAGCTACATTTGTTTTCTGTAGCCATCTTAAATGCAACATGATAGAAATTATTCTCCTTTACTTTTTTTCTTTATCGCTAGGTAAAGTAAACCAAAAGTTCTCTCGAACTGCCAAATTTAATAATTTGTTTATAAATCAACAAGAATTTTAATCTACAACCTTCCTGAATGATGGTAAGCATTCAGCTATCAGCAGTCAGCTATTCCTACGGAATGCTACGCAAACAGCAATTATATCATGTCCGGTTGAATACTTACACTTTGGAGGTCCGAAGGCAGGAGGCAACCCACCCCTAACCCCTCCCAGGAGGGGGAGGCAGAAGGGAAGAAAAGGCGCTCATGAGAAAAAGTGTTTGATCACGCT
>NZ_JAAHHG010000723.1 GCF_010692555.1 Okeania sp. SIO3B5
ATCCGGTAGCATCGGTGTAATTAGATAGTTAATCTAGGAGTCAGGAGTCAGAACTCAGGAGTCAGGAGAAAAGAGAATTTAGAAAGATTTGCTCTTTAGGTGAAGATGAAAATTTTTTTATACCGAATTAAGCGGATTTGATATCAAGCCTTAAATGTTACTTTAAGAAAATGGTAGGATGCTAATTTTTCAAAGCTTGACATTAAAAATCTATTCCACTACTTTAAACTTGAAGCTCTAGTAGGGTTAGTTGGGCGGGCTTATGACTGTAATTTTCCTGCTTTACAAATACAAACATTTCCCCTGAAGATTCACTTTATTAAGTGGTTTCTTAGATTTAATTTAACAATTATTTTTAAAAAGAGGAATAGTATGATCACTGAATTTTCATCTTTACTTAGTTTTCACAAAAACGTGAAAAATACTTAATTTGTAAAAAGCTGATTAATTTTTTTCTGATAATTAGCAAATAATATAAGAAGGATTTTAGATTTAGAATGAAGGAATGAGGCGATCGCTATAGCAACATAAAATGATTCGTGAAAAAAAACCATATTGGTTTCCCAACCCAAGTAAAAATGGGGTTTGGAGACTAAACCTCTACAATAAAATATTGCAACTTTTTAATTAGGAGAAAAATATGAATAAAATTCAAGGTTCTGTAATTATTTTATTGAATAGCAATAATGAAATTTTGCTGGTACTTAGAGATGATAAAGAATCTATTCCATTTCCTAATACCTGGAATTTATTAGGAGGAATTTTAGAAAATAACGAATCTCCAGAAGAATGTATCCGTAGAGAAATAAGAGAAGAAATAGAAATTGAATTAGGAAATATTAACTTCTTTCAAAAGTACAATATTTACGATCGTGAACATTATGTTTTCTGGAAACAAATAGATTTAGACTTAACGGAAATTCAACTTAATGAAGGTCAGCGTTTAGCTTATTTTACTAAAGATGAATTAGACCAAAATCAACTGGCATTTCAATGTAACAAGATTTTGAATGATTTTTTTGTCCAGGTGTTATGGCCTCAGTTTGGTAGATAAATTGGTAGTCCTGCATATTCAATAATTGATAATTGATAATGGATAATTGATAATTACCTCTCCCTAAAACGGATAGGATTGAATAAAATGGCGAAGATATATTTTTTGTAATTTCTTCCCATATTCCCCTACTACCCTGACTCCTTAAAAAAACTTTTTCAGCAAACCCTAGAATATCTCTTAGGCCATCGAACAGTGCTATATAGGAATGTGCGCTGGCATATTTACAAATTACAAGAACTGTCCAATAGCTAAAAGTCTTATATTATCAGTTTTTATTCCCTCTGTTGCCTGTTGCCTGTTGCCTGTTGCCTGTTGCCTCCGCACAGTGCTATACATACAGCAAATAAAGCCATATAAAGCCAACAAACACAATCATTGGGAGCAGCACTCTCCCTAACAAGAGTAACTTTTTACGCTGTGGTTCATTATTTCTAAACTTGTCGCTAGACCCTACTGTTACTAGGGTTAATTTTAACCCAAATAAGAGGTAAACTAAATAAAAAGCATAGTCAAGAGCAACAACATAACCAACTCCATCAGGCAGAGCATCTAGTAAACTCAAATGGTAAAATACAACCGCTAGTAATAGCCCACTCAATAACTCCGCTGAGAGTAGATCGAAAGGCAAAAACAAAAACTGATATGCCACAGCAATAAAAAACCACAGAGGCAGCAAATTTTTGATACTGAAACTGAGTAATTTCCTTTTAATATCAATAACAGCATTAAACTGGGAGTATTCTAAATTTGACTTAGTGTCGATCAATTGCCGATAGCCTAGTGTAGAATCTTTTACTAAAGTATTCTGGAAAAAAGTTATTTTTGTAGGTGTCCAAGAGGTAATTTCTTGAAAAACTTTTTGTTTCCATTGGCTAAATAATTCCTCTTTAGTAATATCTTGCATACCAATTAAGTCGATAGCATAAATCAATCGATCTCTTGTTAGCTCTGTATGTCGAAACCTTACACTTAAATGCTGTTTATCAAAGGGGTAATTGTGAAAATCAAACTTTTCGTGAAAATCGGCTTTAACCCTATATATTTTATACTTAACTCCATTTTCTTCTCCACTTTGTATCGGTTTTCCGATAGTTAACTTTTGTCCAGAGGTTAAACGATCAAGCCCATAGTTGCTAAACTCAATTCGATCAGGATTCAGATTACCTTGATATCTAAACCACAAATAAAAATCGACAACATAGGTTGAACTTTTCTCATCTAGATAGTTAACTTCGTTGATGTCAAGACCTACATAAACAATGTCAGTTTTTTTCCAGTATTGCTGCCACACTTTTAAAATCCTCCCACTAGCAATTTTTGCCTCTGAATTTAAAATTGCCTTGATATTGGGAATTATTTGTAGTTGGGTAAAAGCTGATACCATCTGACGATGGTCAAAGATTCCCACACTAGGAGGAAAAGTAACAGTATTATTCCTATTAAAGTAAAATCTTCTCATTCCTGTTTTGACAGCAGTATCGGGACTGTCAATCCGAAGCAAACCCTCTCTAACCCTCAAACGATCTTTTTTAATATCTTTGCCAGTAAAAGCTGATTTGGCTGAATCTTTCTCCGTTAACAGAGTGCGATGAATAGCTTCGATAGCTGCGATAGTAGCATCATAGTAAGAAGCAGCAGTCCAACCGGGAGCAATTTTGTAAACCTCTGCAAATGTTTTCCTAAATTCTTGAGTTCGATCATTAGCCACGTAATACATAATTGGTACTGTGGCATAAAGGTCGTTGCTAAAGAAGCCTGGAGTTTCTCTTTCTTCAGGAAGGTCAGTAAAAGATTGAGCAAAACCTACATCACCTATATCATCACCACCAAATAGGGATAAGTTCAGATTGCGATTTTTGATTTCCCGGACTAAGTTAGTCGCTTGCTCGCGATTAATGGCTAAGACAATTGCTTCTGGAAGTCGATTAGACTCTTTGAGTGCCAGCAATTGCTGAATAATTATCTCATCTGTAGCTTGGCTCTGGTTTTCTGGTAGTTGCCACTGAGCTACTATCTCTCCTCCTAATTCCTGAAAAGATGTTTCAATATTTTTACCTAAGTTTAAACCATAAGCATCGTAGCCACGAATAATACTAATTTCTGAATATCCTAGAACTTTTCTCAAGTAAGTAGCGATAAATTTGCCTTGAAAGCTGTCGTTAAAAATTGTGCGGAAGTACCACTCATTACCAGCGGTTACTGCATCAGCAGTTGCTGAACCACTAATTGCGGGAATTCCAGCGGCTTGATAAATTTTTCCGGCTGCCAGAGATGCACTACTAGAATAGTGACCTATAACGGCGATCGCTGGAGATTGGACAATCTCTCTAGCTACTTTCTCTGCTACATCTATTTTCCCTTGGTCATCATAAATTTTTAGTTGCACTTTCCTGCCTTCAATTCCGCCAGCTTTATTTACCCGATCAATGCAGAGTTGTGCCCCTCTAATGATAGATTGACCAACTCTTTCTGTCACTGCTCCAGCATTGCTTAAGGGAGCAGCGATCGCGATCGTTATATTTTTTTGATTTTGTTCCTGAAGGTTAGTAGTAACTATAACTGCCATCACCGTTAAGAACATAGTTAGCAGCCAAATTATCATTTTTTTCTTTAGGCTCATTTTCCTCTAGATTTCTCTAAACATTTTCTTATCCATTCATCTCATCGGTGGTGAATCAGTAAAGTATAGGAAAGCTAGTCAAGTCACACCAATTTTCAGCAACTCTTGATTAATTCAAAGTTGTAATTTACAGCAGATTTCGGGCAAATGATGTACAAGGTAAATGGTGAAAATATTGCAGTGAGGCAATCTAGCCATCTTCGGACTGTACCTCACGGGCAGTGGAAAGTGCTGTATGATCGGAGGACGTAGAAAAATAAATAGCGCTCAGACGGCTTTTCAAAGCTTAACTTCCCTGGCGGGAAGTCCCGCGCTCTCCCGTTGGCGGAGGATGGTGGCGGCAGCTATTAGGGGAGCGGAGGGATGGGAAAGCCAGGGCCTTGAGTCGGATATCTCCACAAATAAAACCTTCC
>NZ_JAAHHG010000724.1 GCF_010692555.1 Okeania sp. SIO3B5
TTGTCCGGTAGCATCGGAGCGTGTATAAAATTAAGGTGACACTCTTGAGAAAACCTTCTGCCTCCTGCCTTCCCCTCCTGGGAGGGGTTAGGGGTGGGTTGCCTCCTGCCTTCTTTCCACCAAAGTCTAATTATTCAACCGGACATGATATGACTCCTGACTCCTGACTGCTACTTCAAAAGATTTTATACCAATGCTACTGGATTTGATATTAGAAATCTCCAAAAATCAAAAGTAAAATCAATTATTATCTATAAATTATCAATTATTTCTTCCTGTTCCCTACTTCCTACTCCCTTTTTTCCGGAGATATCTATTAGAAAGAAATGGCTTTGATGTTGGTGGCGATCCCATATTCAACTGGATATAAGTATAATTCGTAATACAACTATAAATTCCAGCAGAACCAGCAGATTTTTATGCCAAAAGACACTATTAATATTCTTCTAATAGAAGATGATGAAGATGATTTTATCCTTATTGATGATATCTTATCAGAAATAGAATCTCCAAAAATCTCCCTAAATTGGGAAAATACCTATGAAGGGGGATTAGCTGCCATACAAACAGAAGAATATGACGTTTGTTTGCTTGACTATCGTTTAGGAGAAAAAGACGGGATAGAATTACTAAAAACAGCAATAGAAGGAAATTTTCAGACGCCAATTATATTAATCACAGGTCAAGGAGATCGAGAATTAGACCTACTGGCGATGAAAATTGGAGCAGTAGATTATTTGAATAAATTAGAAATTCAAGAACATACATTAGAGCGAGTAATTCGCTATGCCATTGAAAGAAATAAAAATTTAATTGCACTCAAAAAAAGTCAAGAAAAACTACAAGAAGCCCAAAAAATTGCTAATTTAGGTAACTGGGAATTAGACCTAAAAACACAGAAAATAACTTTGTCTGATGAAGTATTTCGGATTTTTGGTCTAAGTCCGACTCAACAACAACCAACTTATGCAGAATTTCTCCAAATGTTCCTTCCCGAAAGTAGAAAATTATGGGAAAAAAATATGGCTTTAATCTTAGAAAAAACACAAAAGTATGAATTTGAATATGAAATAATGCGTCCAGATGGAACACTAAGATATCTTTATACGAAGACGAGTTTAATTACAAATAGTAACTTAGAACCAATCGGCATATTTGGAACAATTCTAGATATGACAGAGCGCCAAAAAACCGAATTAGAACTCAAAAAAATTAGAAAACAAGAGCATTTATTAAGTCTGCTTATAGACAAAATTAATCAGTCTTTAAACTTAGAAGAAATATTAGAAACGACAGTAAAGTCGGTACGAGAGTTTTTGCAGTGCGACCGCGCACTAATTTACCGTTTCTTACCAGATTTTAGTGGTTTTGTAGAAAAAGAATCTTTAGCGTCAGACTGTTCTTCACTTTTAGGAATGACAATTGTCGATCCATGTTTTCCCAACAGCAATATTTTAGAACGTTACAAACAAGGTCATTTTAGTGTTATTAGTAATGTTAATCGACCGGAGATACAAGAATGTTATGCAGAGATGCTGATAAAATTTCAGGTAAAAGCAAATCTAGTACTACCGATCTTAATTACAAACGAAACTGAAAAAAAAAATCATACTGACAATTCAGAAGTTCATGTATGGGGGTTATTAATAGCTCATCATTGTCGGGAAAATAGACAGTGGAAAATATCGGAAACCAAGTTATTAAGACGCTTGGCAGCTCAGATAGCGATCGCTATTCAAAAAGCTCAATTTTATCAATCTTTAGAAAGTTTAAACCAAAAATTAACAGATAAAAATTTATTTTTACAAAAAGAAATTACAGAAAGAAAAAGAGCTGAAGCCGAAATAAAATTTTTATTAGAAACTACTCAATCTATTAATAATACAGATAATTTTCATTCTGCATTAACAATTATTCTTCAGTCTTGTTGTAAATTAATTGATTGGGATTTTAGTGAAGCCTGGATTCCTAATCAAGATACTAATTTGCTCGAATGTAGTCAAGGTTGGCATCCTGAAAAACCAGATTTCTTTGAGTGTAGAGACCGGAGTCTGAAACTAGCTTTTAGTAATAATAATGGTTTGCCTGGTAGAATTTTTGCATCCCAAAAATCAGAGTGGGTTGAACATTTTTCAACTGAGTCAATATTAGCTGCTACAGATTTAAAAACAGCTTTTGGAGTGCCAATTATTGTAGAAAATAAAGTTTTGGCAATCTTGGTTTTCTTTAACAAAAAGGTACTATCTAAGCAGCCACATATTATGCAGTTAATTGAGGCAGTAGCTACTCAATTAGGCTCTCTAGTCCAACGTAAACAAGCAGAAGAATCTCTCAAAATAGCAGAACAACGATATCAAGAGATAGTAGAAAATGCTGTTGATGGTATTTTTCAGACAACTCCTTCTGGGCGTTTTATTAGTGCAAATATGGCATTAGCAAGAATATATGGTTATAGTTTGCCAGAAGAGTTGATCAAGGATACTCAGGATATTTCTCGCCAGCTTTATTGTGAAGCAAACCGACGGCAAGAATTTATATCGGCAATAGAAACAGATAATGCAGTGTATAATTTTGAGTCCTTAGTATATCGCAAAGATGGTAATACAATGTGGATATCTGAAAATGCTCGCGCTGTCAATGATTCTCAGGGAAGATTATTGTATTATGAAGGTACTGTTTCCGATATTACCGAGCGAAAAATAGCACAGGAGGCTTTGAAGCTTCAGAAACAACAAATGCAAGAATTGTTGCTAAACATTTTACCAGATAAAATTGCTCAACGCCTACAAGCAGGAGCAAGAGCGATCGCTGATAGTTTTGATGATGTGAGTGTGTTATTTTCTGACTTGGTAGGATTTACTGAATTTTCCTCAAATGTTTCTGCCATTGAACTTGTAGATTTTCTGAATTTGATTTTTTCGGAATTTGACCAACTAGCGCAAAAGTATCGCTTGGAGAAAATTAAAACTATTGGGGATGCTTATATGGTAGTTGGTGGTTTGCTAATAAAACAAGAAGACCATTTACAGGCGATCGCTAATATGGCACTAGAGATGCAAGCTTGTTTAGATCGTATTTGCATTCAACAACAAACATCTCTAGCCCTACGAATTGGTATCCATGTTGGGCCTGTGGTTGCTGGAGTTATTGGTAAGACTAAATTTATCTACGATTTATGGGGTGATACTGTAAATATTGCATCTCGAATGGAGTCTAGTGGTATTGATGGTGAAATTCAAGTTACCTCTTTTATATATCAGCGACTCAAAGAAAAATTTGTATTTGAAGAGCGAGGGGAGGTTTCAATTAAAGGAAAAGGAAATATGACTACCTATCTACTGAAAGAAAAAGTAGACTCAGATGTAATATCAAGTTGCTGATTAACCACAATAGACATCTCCAGAAAAGAGGGAACAGGGAATAGGGAACAGGGAACAGGGAACCCACCCCTAGCCCCTCCCAGGAGGGGAATAATTGATAATTTCTGGATAAGAATTGATTTTCTTTTTGATTTTTGGGATGTCTAATATAAAAAGATGAAAAAGAGGCATACTCCTCAAGAGTCATCAAAAGAAGACTTAAACTATTAGACATCTCCTCCAAAAGAGGGAACACCGGAGCTGGGAATAGGGAACCCACCCCTAGCCCCTCCCAGGAGGGGAATAATTGATAATTTCTGGATAAGAATTGATTGTCTTTTTGATTTTTGGAGATGTCTATTAGCTAAGGATTGAAATCCTTGGCGAGATTGGCGAGCCATATCATACATCCTTAAAAATCTATCCAATTTCCTCTTATATCATGTCCGGATAATTAGTGATGAAAAAAACCAAAACAGTCACTTGCAGTACAAATCTTTTTATTCTCCCTACTCCCTACTCCCTACTCCCTACTCCCTACTCCCTACTCCCTACTCCCTTATTTATAACTATTCAACCGGACATGATATTACTCTCTAATAAGTAGGGCTTGCTGATTAAATATCAAAGCATTAACTGATATTGGTTTTAGCGTTTTTTGGTCTAAAAAAGTGCGCCTGTTTTCAGCTCAAAAAGCCCAAAAAGCTAGTATTTTGGGACGATTATG
>NZ_JAAHHG010000725.1 GCF_010692555.1 Okeania sp. SIO3B5
TTTTTTTTTTTTCAAGTGGAATCCGGCATACGAGGTCGGGCCGGCGTGGTGGCTGGAGGTCGGACGTGTGTGCTTGGGATGGGGAGGGGCTAGGGGTGGGTTTGGAGGGGGAGGGGCGAGGGGTGGGTTGACTCCTGACTCCTGACTCCTGACTCCTAAGTCGTTATTTATTTATAACTGTTCAACCGGACATGATATTAAACATTAAAAAATTAAAATAAGTAAGAAAATGTCAAAATCAACTGACAATTTATCAATACTTTATTTCTAACTTTCTACACAACTAAGAGTCGATCTATAAAGTCAATATTAAGAGGATGAATACTTTACAGTGCAAAGGTCTAGCCATATCTAAGCCCTCTGGGCATAATTTCTAGCAAGCTTAAGCTAGAAAGGGGGGTTCAGCTTAGTTTACAAATCAGCTATAAAATGTACATTGATTTTATTGCACTAACCTATTTATTTATCTGTAGTATTAGTTCTCCGTTCTCCGATATTACTTAAATAATCTACATATAACATAGCTTCGTAGCTCTGTATAGTATATCTAAAATAGTACAGCTAACTAAAAAAATTAAGTGATTTTCGATTTTCTTTAAACAATCATGATGTAAATAATTATACCAATGAAAAATAATGGTATATAAAAAAAGACTAAAATTTATGTCTAATAAAGAACTTCTCCAATCCTCTAAACTACCTATTTCAATAGTTTTTCCTCTTTTTCTAATTTGTCTATTATTTCTGAGTTCTGCTCTGTTACTTCTTCCTTACTGATACTATTTGTAACAAGCATCGATCGCGCCTGGTATTATTTGCATCAAGCAAAAGAGATTGTCAGAACAAATTAAAGTATTCTATATTTGCAGGATAATGCCTGTATTATTTTAAATTTAATTTGCCCTCTAAACCATCCCTTCTCTTAATAATTCTATGATGATGAAATGGTCATATTAAAATATTATATTAACAGTATCTCGATCAACAGTTTTTTTGCTACTGTAAGTATCGATCTTAATTTGGCGTCTTGCTAGACTCTAGAATTTAGTTTCTGTAGACTAGGTAAAGTACCTTATCCTTATCAAAAATCTCTCAGCTGAGGAAAAAAAATGGACGTATTAGAACAAATTTGGAATAGTCTTGGAGAAATCAATATTTTTGGCCTATCGGCATATAAACTATTATTTGCACTAGGGGTGTTGCTATTAACACTGATACTTCAGGGATTGATTGCTGGAGTAATTATTAAAAGTATTGAAGGTCTGGCTTCTAACACTGAATCTGATATAGACGATCAATTGATTGCTATTATTAAAGAACCCTTAACCTGGTTAGTTTTACTTGGTGGGTTTTGGGCAGTGCATATAATTTTAATAGAGTATGTCAGTCCTGAATTAAACAGAATTATAACTGATGTTCTCGGTTTAGCTGCTATTGCTCTGGTAGCAAATGTGATTTATCGTGCAGCTCCTTTGTTAGGTCAACTATTACAATATCTAACTATTCATACTGAGACAGACCTTGATGATTTGCTGGTTCCCTATTTCCCTAGACTATTTCGGATTGCAGCAATTGTTGTAGTATGTATTAAAGGAGCAGAAGTATTTTTAGGAGCATCTGCAGGAGCTCTGATTGGTTTACTTGGCGGTGCTGGTGTTGCTTTAGGTTTGTTGTTCAAAGACATTATCTATGACTGGTGTTGTGCTATAATTATCTATACTGATGGGTTGTATAGACCTGGTGATTGGATAGCAGTTACAGGGTTAAGTGGTTTTTTCCAGGTTTCAGAAATCGGTTTAAGAACAACAAAGTTGTACTCATGGGAATGGGGTTCGATCATTAAAATGCCCAATTCTCGAATGGTTGGTGGTATTGTAGATAACTGGTCTCAAAACAGAGCTGATGTTGATGAGTGGGGGATAACAGGAACTTTAAAAATTGATGGCATTACAGCAGATCAAGCAGAGAGGATAATGGCTGGTGTTGATGAAATATTTAAAAGTATGGAAGATTTTCTGGAACATTATATAATTTTCCAAGGTATTGAAGGTAATGCTCGCAAGATAAAATATGTTTCATATCATACTCCTTCTGGTTACGGGCGCGATCTCCGTGCATTTCACTTGGGCGTAATGAGGTTAATGGAAAAAGAGGGTATTGCTGCTCAGAACGTTTATTTTATAACTGACGCAGAAAATTATGCAAAAAATATGAAAATGGCAAGCAAAAATTGAGATCTAAATATCTATAAGTTAATATTTTGGTAGCGATCAACAAGTAGTGATTGTTTAGGTTTAACTTCTAGTAGTAAAATGGATATACTTACTAACCACTACTTTTACAGGCTACCAATGTCTTTTTATTTCTGCCCTACCTAACTTTTTTCTTTCTATTATATTTTCTACTGATCAATAAGCTCCAGGTGAGTTGATTCCTGATGTTCTACTCCCGCTTGCAGATAATTTACTACATAGTTTTTTTTGTATCAAAGCATCAGCTAAAGTTCTGATTGTTCTTTCTGCCCTCTGCCTTCTGCTCTCTGCCTTTGTTTATTTTATCTATTTGATACAGTAAGTTTTAGGAAGCGTGAGGTGCCGTCACATTGCTATGAAAGGTTTTCCCGACTTTTGCGGGGAATTGCCGGGCTTGATGTATCTGCAGTTTGAGACTAATCTATAATTTTTATTCATTCCCAGATCCGATGTTCTCTGTTCCCTAAAGCATAAAAATTTGTACCTTATCAACTCGAAAACTGCTGTATGAAGTATTGTTGTAAGTAGTAGACATCTCCAAAAATCAAAAAGACAATCAATTATTATCCAGAAATTATCAATTGTTCCCCTCCTGGGAGGGGCTAGGGGTGGGTTCCCTGTTCCCTGTTCCCTGTTCCCTGTTCCCTCTTTTCTGGAGATGTCTAGTGGGAATACTAAAGTTAAACAAATAAATCCAATTAATATCACTTATGAATAAGAATCTAATATGGCTATTTGTCATCGTGAGTGTAGTTTTTGTAATTGCTGGTGACAGTTTTGAATTTGTGCCTCAACCAGTTCAAAATGCTAGCTTGCAAAGCCGAAAATTCATAGTTGGGCTATGGCCTGATTGGTTGAAGCCCAAGAATACTAATGAACGTACAGAAGATGCTGTAAAGGATCTGGAAAATCCTAGCGATTGATAAATACAGGACTTATATCATGTTCGGTTGAACAGTTATAAATAAACTACTCAGAATTCAGCAATTCTGCAATTCAGGAGGGAAGAAAGAAGAAAAGAATGAGAAAGTTTTTTGATCACGCTCTGATCCGGGCATGATGTTACGCACCCATAGGAAATTATATCATGTCCGGTTGAATAATTAGACTTTGGTTGTCCGAAGGCAGGAGGCATCCCCCCTACCCCCCTTTGAAAGGCAGGGCTGTTTCATTCTCGATAGACACGGGGACACGGGGACACGGGGACACGGAGACACGGGGACACGGAGACACGGAGACACGGAGACACGGAAACACGGGGATGAGGGCTTTTAATTTATGATTAAAAGTTGACTTTTCACCATTTTAGTTAGAGTAAAAGGGATGCTTAATCGCGCTCAAAATCGGCAAATTTTGGCAAATTTCACTGTTCCACAATGCCCTCATCTCCCGTTCTCCCGCTCATCTTTAATCTACAATACTTTGAAACAGCCCTGCCCTTTGAAAGGGGGGGAGGCAGAAGGTTTTCTTTCATTGTCACCTTAATTTTATACACGCTCCGATGCTACCGGACATGATATTATACACCATTTGTAGGGGTTAACGGCCGTTAACCCCTACTATATTTGCTGAAGTTACAGCGCTTTTCACTCTTGATGAACCACATCTTCACAAGTAATATCATGTCCGGATAATAGCGTGATAAAAAACCTTTTCCCTTCTAACCTTTTCTTTCCTCTCTTGGTGCGCATTCCCTTGCGTCTGACGCGCCCCGCGGGGTCGCACCGCTTCTGCCTCCTGCCTCCAGCTCCCGCTGCCTTACCTCCTCCAAAGTGTAAGTATTCAACCGGACATGATATAA
>NZ_JAAHHG010000726.1 GCF_010692555.1 Okeania sp. SIO3B5
CACGATAGAGACGAAAACGCAGCGATAAATATATTAGTCGCCGGAGGGCATTCGGAGACGAAAAACGGACGTGGAGGCAAGTGTAAGACTACCGCCAAGGTAGCAGCAGCCTGTGAGACGTCAACCCACCGAGGAGTTACGGCTCGGTAGGAATCCCCGTGCCTAACAGCCGGGGAGGATGTCAAAGGTTAGATTAAGTAATCTAAAATCTAAAAAAGTGCTTAATAATAACATAAGCAATACTCTTTGTCCTGGTCCTGAATATTCTTATGGCCATTTTATCCAAAATCACCGGGGATGCCCAGTTTCCACCTGCAAAACCAAACTTAATTTTACCTTTAAATATCCTTGAGCTTTTAAGTAAGCTATTGCAACAAACAACTCAAGGTTTGAAGACTATATTAATTACAGAAGATATACTTGCGACCACTAAATCTCATAAATTTCCAGACCTAAAATTTACAGTAGTTATTTCAGAGGAGTTTAATGGACTTTTGTGGGGCACAATAGTCAAGGAGTCATTAGACAATCAGAGTCAGAAGATAGAAAACCGACAAAAAGAGAATAATTCCCAATCTAACTCTTTTACCTTTCCTTTTTCAAGGGAAAATGTGGGAAATTTAAAATTTAATGCAGGTTTAACTTTTGACCCAGAGACAATCAAACTTTTTGTATACCAGATTTTAAATATTATAGAGGAAGACAATAGTAACTCAGCGATCGCCTCTCAAATTAAATCTAAAATAAGTAACCTGAAAGTCAATAATACGAATCTCCAGGATGAATTTACCTTGAAATTACTAAAATTATTGACTTCTCATGAAAATATAGCTCCTATTTTAGAGCAAACAAATAGTCAAAGAATCAAGAAAAAGAAATCTTATTCTCAGAAATCAAACTTCCTATCAATAGATGATTCCAAAGTCGATCTTGATGGATTATCAGGACCAGATTCAACACTGAATAATCAACAATATCCATTAGTATGTCAACCCATTGAACAAGCTCTAAGCCAACAACTAGAACAAGAAATACTTCTGAATCAAGTAACAACTAAAATCAGTAAAAATTTTGAACTCCCAGAAATTTTATCCACTACAGTAGAGCAAGTTCAAAAATCAATTCAAGTTGATAGATTATTAATTTATCAGTTCAATAATTCCTTATCATTGACAAATAATATTACATCTAAAAATCAACAAAAAGGATATGTTAAATATGAAGCATTGGCATCAGAAAATATTTCTTCAGTATTAGGATTGACTGAAGAAGAAAACTGCTTTTTTCCTCCTCATAACTCTATAACTAAATATAGTAAAGTCTCTGTTCATGACATATCTGATATAGAAGTAGTTTATGGTCAATTTCCTTGCTTAGTAAAATTGATGCAACAACATCAAGTTAAAGCAAAATTAGTAGTACCAATTATAGTCGATCGACAATTATGGGGATTATTAATTGCCCATCACTGTTCTATTCGAGAGTGGCAAGATAATGAAAAAAGATTTATCAAAAAAATTGCAGAACACTTAGCGATCGCTATTTACCAAGCTCAATTATATGAAGAACTACAAAAGCAAAAACAAACCTTAGAAAAGCAAGTAGCTAGACGGACTCAAGAACTTTATGATGCTCTACAAGCAGCAGAATCAGCGAATTGTACTAAGAGTGAATTTTTAGCCACAATGAGCCATGAATTACGCACTCCTCTCACTTGTGTTATTGGCATTTCTTCAACTCTTTTACGTTGGTCTTATGGCAATAGAGGAGCTAAAGCAATACCAATAAAAAAGCAAAGAGATTATTTACAAATAATCCATGATAGTGGCGAACATCTCCTAGAATTAATAAATGATATTCTAGATTTATCTCAAGTAGAAGCTGGCAAAGCCGTTTTAAAGATTGGTGATTTTTCTCTCTCTAAATTAAGTTATGAAGTCTGGAAAACTTTTAGAGAAAAAGCAGAAAAAAACGAAGTAAAATTCACTTTAGAACAAACAATAAATCCACAATTAGATCTATTTACCGCAGACCAAAGGCGAGTTAAACAAATTCTCTTTAATCTTGTCAGCAACGGAATTAAATTTACTCCTAGTGGGGGGAGTGTCATACTTAAAGTTATAAGAGATAAAAATACAGCAACTTTTCAAGTAGAAGATACCGGTGTAGGAATTTCTGAAGAACAAAAATCATTATTATTTAAAAAATTTCAACAACTAAATTCTCCTTATAATCGTCAGCAAGGTGGTACGGGTTTAGGTCTAGCTTTAACAAAACAATTAGTAGAACTTCATGGCGGAATAGTTGAAGTAGAATCTGCTGTTAATTTTGGCTCTACTTTTACCGTAAAATTACCAGCACAAACACTCACATTAAAAAACGAAGAATTAAAACAAAAAGAAGAAAATTCACCTAATATTTTATCCTTGCAAGGTAGCGTAGTATTGATTGAGCAAGAAGAAGATATTGCTACATTAATTTGCGATATTTTGACAGCAGCAGGATTAAAAGTTGTATGGATAATAGAAGGTTCTACAGCAGTGGAGCAAACTATTTTGTTGCAGCCTGTTGCTGTAATTGTAGATATGCAATTACCAGGAATAGATGGTGTGGAAATTATTCAGCAGTTACGCCAAACAAATAGTAGTAAAAAACTCAAAATTTTGGCATTAACTACTTTTGATACATACATAGATTCAGAATCTTGTTATGCTGTTGGTGCAGATGAATGTTTGACTAAACCAATTAACCTCGAATATTTATTGAGTAAAATGATAGACTTACTGACGTAAGCATTCAGCCGTCAGCTATCAGCTATCAGCTATTAGACATCTCCAAAAATCCCAAATCAAATCAATTCTTATATCATGTCCGGTTGAATAGTTACACTTTGGAGAAATGAAGGCAGCTATGTTGCTATGCTGAGGGCAGAAGGGAAGAAAAGATTAGAAGGGATAAAGTTTTTTTATCACTAATTATCCGGACATAATATTACCCATAAATTATCAATTATTCCTCCCTTCAGCAATTCAGCAATTATGCAATGTAAGCATTCAGCAGTCAGCCAGCCTCCTACCGGAGGAACTGCGTTATCAGCTATCAGCTATTGCTTTTAATTTAGGATAAAAGCTTTATTAATAGGACTTATACCATTTTGAAAAAAGAATGTTACGAATAATAAGCGTGAGAAAAAGACAAATGCAGGAAGTCTCCCTTTGACAAAAAATAGAATTTATTAGCTCAAAACTGCTATTGAAACTATTTATTCTGACTCCTGACTCCTGATTCCTGACTCCTAAGAAATAGCCTAACTATTTGTAGCAAAAATTTATCAAATTGGTATTACACATATACGCTATATATAGCGCTCAAAACTATTGTCCAATAGTACTTAATCCCTATAAATAGTGCCTTTGCGTAAGTCCTGATTAATTGTCTTACTACAAAATTTGGCTTCCTTACCCTTAAAGTCAGTTGTTAATTTAAACACTATCTTTAAGGAGAGAGTCTTGTTGCTGATAGCTGACAGCTAATAGCTGAATGCTTACTCAGCAATTCTGCAATTCAGGAGGGAAGAAAGAAGAAAAGAAGGAGAAAGTTTTTTTATCACGCTCTTATCCAGACATAATATAATAGCTGTTTGCGCAGCATTCCGCAGGAAATGCTTACTGACTGACTAAATAATATCATGTCCGGTTGAATACTTAGGGTTTGCTGAATAAAGTCTGTTGGTAGGGGTAGGAGACAGGATAAATGGAAATTATAGAGGAGGTAGTCGTAAAAATTGTAAGAGTAATTTTTCTGCCATAATCATCCCAAAATACTAGCTTTATGCAGCTATTTAGACCGAAAAGCTTGCACTTTTCAAAGGCCAAAAAAGGCACTTACCAATATCAGTAAATGCTTTGATATTTAATCAGCAAGCCCTACTTATAAATAAGGGAATAGGGAGTAAAAAAATGCTTTAGCAACTGTAGTCTATATATGTGAAAGTTTCTATAATTATTGATACTGCTTAC
>NZ_JAAHHG010000727.1 GCF_010692555.1 Okeania sp. SIO3B5
TCCCCGCTTTGGTTAATGCGGATTAGTTGGAAACTTCAATGCTTCCATCAAATCCACCTGCTACATTTTCAACCCCCCCCGCTTGGGTTAATGCGGATTAGTTGGAAACTCAGCGGTAAGCTCCCGCGTTTCCGCGGTAAGCTCCCCCCCGCTTGGGTTAATGCGGATTAGTTGGAAACTAGCTTGCTCGGAAAGTGTACCTGGATTTTCTATGTTCCCCCCCCGCTTGGGTTAATGCGGATTAGTTGGAAACAAGAAAGCAGATGTTACTAATATGAATTGGGTAAATCCCCCCCGCTTGGGTTAATGCGGATTAGTTGGAAACCTTTCACCCTGGTTCACACGCTCCACCATTATTGGAGTGTCCCCCCCGCTTGGGTTAATGCGGATTAGTTGGAAACGCTGCTCTTTATTCTGAATAAAACAGGTCTTAAGCCCCCCCGCTTGGGTTAATGCGGATTAGTTGGAAACAAATTAACCTCCCCCGAGCTTGCTTAACTTACTTTATCCCCCCCGCTTGGGTTAATGCGGATTAGTTGGAAACGAGATGGTGGTTGCTACAATACCAAAACTCAAAGTTTTTCCCCCCCGCTTGGGTTAATGCGGATTAGTTGGAAACTTGAGCTCATAGTTTTCCCCATCCAAGCCCCCTAAATCCCCCAATTTTGGGGGACTTTTAGAAGCAAATTGGCTCTTGTTCCCCCCAGAATTGGGGGGCTAGGGGGGCAAAATTCAGTATCAAAACACTTTTCAGATATCCTCTAAAAAAATATTTGACTGATAACTGATAACTGATAACTGATAACTGAAGTTTCCCCCAGGTAGTTTAATCTATCTGGGTTTTTTATTGTTTTAAATTTTACAAGTTGCGATAGAACTCCGTTCCGCTGACGCGATCGCAAAGTTTAATATCAAATCTACTCAGGTTCGGTATAAAAAAATGTTTCATCACCGGAAAATTTGGTTAGTTATATCATGTCCGGATAATCAGTGATAAAAAACCTTTTCCCTTCTAACCTTTTCTTTCCTTCTGCCTCCTGCCTTCTGCCTTCTGCCTTACTTAAACTCCCGCGCAGCAAAGGAATTTTGTAGCTCACGCTTTGCTATATAATTTTAAAGACGAAAATTTTCTGGTGAAACCAAATAAAAATGGAACGATACCTACAGATACTAAAATTATTTTGGGGAGCAGCGATCGCTGCTGAACTAGAATACCGCTTCAATTTTGTCATAGCAGCAATTAGCAGTTTAGGGAACTTATTAGGTAGCTTATTTGGGTTATTTTTATTTTATAGAACAGGCTATAAATTTGATAATTGGAATTGGGAAGAAGCCTTAATTGTTTTAGCAATTTTTACTATTTTACAGGGAATATCCGCTACTTTTTTAATTCCAAATCTGAATCGTATTGTACAACAAGTACAAGAAGGCACCCTAGATTTTATACTACTAAAACCCATCAGTAGTCAATTTTGGCTTTCTACCCGTACAGTTTCTCCTTGGGGAATACCAGATGTAATTTTCGGTATTCTATTATTGGGATATGCAGGTAGTAAATTAGGCTTAGGAATAGATAATTATTTGCTTAGTTTAGTACCCCTTGTTTGTGGAATAACTACTCTTTATAGTCTGTGGTTTATTCTCGGTTCAACAAGTATTTGGTTCGTCAAAATTTATAATGTGACAGAAGTCCTCAAAGGCTTATTAGAAGCAGGAAGATATCCAATGGCCGCCTATCCCAATGCTTATCGTTTCTTCTTTACTTTTCTAGTACCAGTTGCATTTTTAACAACAGTACCAACTCAAGCAATCTTAGGTAGAATAGGAGGAACTTGGATAATAGGTTCTTTTCTGTTGGCAAGTGGGTTGTTATTTGCTTCTGTTAGATTTTGGAGGCTAGCTTTGCGCTACTATACAAGTGCTTCTAGTTAATGAGTAGTTGGGCAAAGTTATTTGTATGTATGTACTTAAATATATTTTCTGTCCCCTTTTCCCGACTTCTAAATGTTACAGCAGATTAGGTGATTAATATGGTACTATCGATGAAGTAAATATTTTTTACCAAATAATTAAGGTCTAATACCAATTTGAAAAAATAATGTTACGAATAATTAAGTGGGATAAAAAGATTTTGTAGGAAATATCCCTTTGACAAAAAAGAGAATTTACGACCTAAAAACTGGTCTTGAAGCCATTCCCATACGACTCCTGACTCCTGAGGACTGACTCCTAAGAAATAGCCTAACTATTTGTAGCAAACATTTATCAAATTGGTATAAAGCCTCTCCTTTAAAAGAGAAACAACCAGTCGTTAGCGCAGCTTCCCGTAGAGTGGGATTGTGAGGAAACCCAATCAACCAAGAGAAGAAAAAATTTTCCTTAAGCGTCAATCCTCTTCTTTTCAAGGAGAGGTAATTATTAATTATTAATTATTAATTATTAATTATTGAATTTAGCTATGGAACCAAATCAACTTTTAAGTGAACTTGAAGAAAGTTTAGATTCTGAAGAGTTACTACAACAAATAGAACAACAACAACAGGAAGAACAACTTGCTGAAGAAAAATCTTTTTCCCAGAAACGTTTGATAATCTTATTATTATCTATTCTAATGATAGAAGTAGGCATCGTCGTTTATGCTCTACAAGCTAGTCAAAAAATAGTAATTGTTTCTCCTGAAGAAAAAGCTCTTTTAGAACAACAACAAGCAGAAAAAGATTTAAAAGATGCTAAAAAACTAAATGTTCAAGGTAAGAATACGGTTAAATATCCACCACTGCCTTTAGCAACTTGGGAAGAAGCAGAAGCAAAGTTACTTGAAGCAATTAAATTATTAGAAGAAATTCCTGAGGATACTACTGTTGAAGAAGAGGCTAGTAAACTGCTTCAAACTTACCGCCAAGATTATAATATTCTCCGAGAAAAACTGATTGTAGAAAAAACAGCAACCTCTAAGTTAGTTAATGCTAAAAAGTTAGCCACAGAAGCAAGTGTAATTGTGCAAAACCCCCCTCATCCACCACAGGTATGGCAAGAAGCTCAAGCTAAATGGCAAAAAGCTATAGATTTACTGCAAGAAATACCTCAAGATACTTTTGTTGCTGCCGAAGCAGTAGAAAGATTAGATGTCTATCGTATTAACTATAGGGCAGTTAGTAGTAGATTAGAAAGGGAACAAGAGTCAAATTGAAGAAGGCAGAAGGCAGAAGGCAGAAGGGAAAATTGCGCGGGTATTCAAACCCCAAACAATTTTAAGCATCCCCATTGACAAAAAAATAAGGTCTAAAGCCTCCCCTTGGCTGCGCCGCTAGCTACCGCTCTACAAAGGGATGAAAAAGCAGTCGAGAGATGGCGTTTGCTAGCGCACAACTACGTTAACGCGTAGCGTCCCGGAGGGAACGGTTTCCTCGCCATATCCAATCGACTAAGAGAAAATCAAGTTCAATATTTCAAGCCTCTGACTTTAACTAGAGGTGCTGATGACTGATAACTGAAATGACAGAAGTTTAAGTGAATTTTCGGAAATGTTTATTCTGTGAATTGAGAAATATTTGATGAAACTGGTATACCTCAGTTGATAAATTCTATAAACTAGATTTGAGATTTAGAGATTTTATAAAGGATTAAAAATTGGTATAATTAATGTTAAAATAATTTTTTTAATATCATGTCCGTATTTGATAGTTGGTGTAAATATAAGTGTGAATACCTAGATAAAATTTAAGTTTTTTTTCAAGCTTTTAAGTATTCCTATCTATTCCTTATCAAAATAATTGAGTCTAAGAGGATATCTGAAAAGTTTTTTGATACTGAATTTTGCCCCCCTAGCCCCCCAACTTTGGGGGAAGAGTCAATTTGCTTGCTCTAGTCCCCCAATTTTGGGGGATTTTTAGCAATGCTAAGTTGAAGTATATCTTTGACAGTATTTGCTTTTATTCTGTAGTCAAAAAATTGGAGATTAATTATGCTAGGAAGTGCATCAGAGTCTAAGAAAAAAAATCTATCGAATCATCTACG
>NZ_JAAHHG010000728.1 GCF_010692555.1 Okeania sp. SIO3B5
TAGACTTGGGCCTGGGATAATTTTTCCTTTGTATGTCTTCTACAACCCCTGATTCCTCTTGACTCTTGAGTTTTCACTACTCCCTACTCCCTACTCCCTACTCCCTGTCGAGCGCAAAAAGACTTTTGAGCGCAAACCCTATGTAGATAATCATAGGTTTCTAAGAACGGCAATTATGGCGTTATATCATGTTCGGATAATCACTTATAGCGCTGTGCGCAGGCAACAGGCAACAGGCAACAGGCAACAGGCAACAGGGGGAATGAATTGCTGATCATATAAGACTTTTAGCTATTTGGCCCCTCCTGCAATTTGTAAATATACCAGCGCTCATTGCTATATAAAAAAACTTTATCCCTTTTAACCCTTTCTTCCCTTCTGCCTCCAGCATAGCTGCCTTCTGCCTTCCTTCCTCTAAAGTGTAAGTATTCAACCGAACATGATATTACATAAATGCGGGATGATTTCAATAGTTTTGTGGAATGGGCATCTTGCCCGTTCCCCATTTGGTATCTTTCTACATTGATTTTCCTTTCTACGGCATTCGCGATCGCTAAGATACTATGAAACTTTTTTTAGTTGAATAAAAAGTCATGCGTAGGGGCGAACGACCCCTTATAGTATTTATGGTATCACAAAAATTGTGAGAATGGAACTGAAAATCCTTTCACCCCCTGATTTTTTTCTGGAGCTTAATAAAATGAAACTGTTGCTGGTTTTTCACTGAGAGGGGACAGATGGAAAGATTCGACTGCGGGAAAAGCAAATATTTTTTGAGCTTCACAAAATGAAGACATTTCTGGTATTTTTCCTGGGGAAATATTCTTGAATGCTTGATTGTCTACAAACAAGGAATTTTAGTTGAATAAAAAGTCATGCGTAGGGGCGAACGACCCCTTATAGTATTTATGATATCACAAAAATTGTGAGAATGGAGCCAAGAATCCTTTCACCCCCTGATTTTTCCTGAGCTTCACAAAATGAAAATATTGCTGGTTTTTCACGCTAGGAGGGATAGATAGAAAAATCCCACTGCGGGAAAAGCAAATATTTTTTGAGCTTCACAAGATGAAGATATTTCTGGTATTTTTCCTGGGGAAATATTCTTAAATGCTTGATTGTCTACAAACAATGAATTTTAGTTGAATAAAAAGTCATGCGTAGGGGCGAACAACCCCTTATAGTATTTATGGTATCACAATTTTTGTGAGAATGGAACCGAAAATCCTTTCACCCGCTGATTTTTTTTAGAGCTTCACAGAATGCAAAAGTTAGAAGCAAACATCTTTGACTGGCATTACCAGGTTTTACCAAGTTTTGCCAAAATTGTGTAGGTATTGTACAGCAGTTCTATAAACACTCAAACTCAGTCAGGGATTACTTCTAGCTTCTAACTTCTAGCTTCTAGCTTTTGATTTTTGACTTCCAAATTCTAACTTTTGACTTTTGACTTTTGACTTCTGACTTCTAAAACAAGGCCCCTTTTTACTGTACTGTAGAAAGAATGACCAAAATTATTTACTGGAAATTATTAAGATATGACAGCATCTGCCCCTACTCGTACCGTTCGGATCGGTTCCCGCAAAAGTCAACTAGCTTTAGTTCAAACCTACTGGGTACAAGAAGAACTCCAGAAAAATTTCCCAAATATCACATTTGAAGTCCACACTATGTCTACTCAAGGAGACAAAATTCTAGATGTAGCCTTAGCAAAAATTGGGGATAAAGGACTTTTTACCAAAGAACTAGAGTTGGGAATGCTGCAAAACGAAACTGACTTAGCAGTTCATTCTCTCAAAGACTTACCTACAAATCTGCCAGAAGGTTTAGTTTTAGGTTGTGTCACCGAACGGGAAAACCCGGCAGATGCTCTAGTCGTCCATGAAAAGTTCAAAGATAAACAACTTGAAGCATTACCAGAAGGTGCTGTGATTGGTACATCTTCCCTCAGACGTTTGGCACAACTCCGTCACCATTACCCCCATTTTGAATTTAAAGATGTTCGTGGCAATCTCAATACTAGACTAGCAAAACTGGATGGTGGAGAGTATGATGCCCTAATTTTAGCTTTTGCTGGTTTGCATAGATTGGGTATGGGCGATCGCATTCATCAGGTTATACCGCCAGAAGTTTCTCTTCATGCAGTTGGGCAAGGTGCTTTAGGAATAGAATGTCGTGCTGGAGATAATGATATTCTCGATCTATTGAAGAGTTTGGAACATACTTCTACGGCTCAGAGATGTTATGCCGAACGTGCTTTTTTGAGAGAGTTGGAAGGTGGGTGTCAAGTTCCTATTGGTGTCAATACTAAAGTAGAAGGGGAAGAACTGAGTTTAACTGGTATTGTTGCTAGTTTAGATGGTCAGAAATTAGTTAAAGATGTTGTTACTGGTGGTGTTAATGATGCGGAACAAATAGGTATTGAATTAGCTCAGAAATTAAGAAAACAGGGTGCCCAAGAAATCTTAGATGAAATTTTGGCAGAAATTGACCGTAGTTAGTTTTACAGCAGTTTTCGAGTAATGAGGTACAAAGTTTTATTGCCCAAGGGAACAGAGAAGAGGAAATATAACAATAGTCTTACAACTGTACCTCACGCTTCCTCAAAAGTGCTGTAAATTTAGGACTTATATCATGTCCGGTTGAATACTTATACTTTACTGGAAGGAAGGCAGAGGGCAGAGGGCAGAGGGCAGAAGGGAAAGAAAGGTTAAAAGGTAGAAGGTTTTTTTATCTTTCTTCCCTCCTGACTCCTTCGTCGTTCATTTATAACTGTTTAACCGGACATAATATTAATCTTCAGGAGATTGCTTGCTGCTCCAAAACTGTTGAAGGGCTGACTCATCAACTATGGAAGCTGACTCACCATCTATAATCACTCGTTTACCAAAAAATTGGGTTTAAAGCCTCGCCCATAAGCGGGCGACTTTTTGGTTGTTTTTTTTTAATAAATATGTTATCATAGTGCTAGTTCAGATAGGAATTATGAAAGCTAGATTTAGGTATCGTATTTATCCAACAACGGGGCAAAAACACCAATTAGCCAAGCTATTTGGTTGTGTCCGTGTGGCGAGTGAATGATAGTCTAGCTTCCTGCCAAGAAAAGTATACACTAGAAGAAAATAAACCCAACTTATCTGAACTACAAAAACAGTTTATCACATCTGCTAAAAAAACTGAAAATAGAGAGTGGTTATCAGAGGTTTCTGCTATACCATTGCAGCAATCATTGAATGATTTAAACCAGGCGTTGCTCTAACTTTTTTAGATCGACTAAAGGTCAAAGAAAAGGTAGACCTATTAAACCTCCAGATTGCTTCGTTCCTCGCAACGCTCCGCGATTTAAAAGTAGGAAATCAAAACAAACTGCTAGATTTACATGCATGAGGATTTAAAGTTGGTCAACATAAAGTCTAGAAGCGCCAAGATAGGAAAGCTAAAAATAGTTTCGCCCGTGAGAGTTACCTGCTGCTCCATCATCAGTAACAGTAATTAAAGATTGTAGGGGCGATTCGCGAATCGCCCCTACTAGATATTTCTTGAGTTTTGTAGTAGAAATACAACCAGAAGTCTTACCTAAAACTGATAATTCAGTAGGTATAGATTTAGGTATTAAAACCTTTGCTACATTTAGTGACGGTACAAAGGTTGATGCTCCTAAGCCACTAAAGAAACGAATTAAGAAGTATCAAAAGTTAAGTAAGTCATTATCTCATAAAACTAAAGGCTCTAAAAGGTATGAAAAAGCCAGGGCTAGAGTGGCTAAGTTCCATGCCAAGCTGAAAGATACGCTTGACAGATTTTCTACATAAATTATCTACTGAAATAATTCGTGAAAACCAAACAATTGTTTTAGAAGTATAACAACGTTTCTGGAATGGTTAAAAACCGTAAATTATCCAGAGCAATTTCTGATTTAGGTTGGAGACAATTCCGGACATTCTTAGAAG
>NZ_JAAHHG010000729.1 GCF_010692555.1 Okeania sp. SIO3B5
GGGAGAATGGGAGTAATGGGGATAGAGGAACACTGAAATTTACTAAAATTTGCCGATTTTGAGCGCCAATAGGTGTAGTTAAACTCTGAGAGGATATCTGGTTCAACACCGCTTAAAAGCCTCCATCCCCGTGTCTCCGTTTCTCCGCGTCCCCGTGTCTATCGAGAATGAAACAGCCCTGCCCTCCATCGGAGGGGTTAGGGGTGGGTTGTCTCCTACCCCTACTAAAAGACTTTCCATACGCAAACCCTAAGTATAACTCTCCAAAAATTCAAGTAACATTAATTATTATTGATAAATTATCAATTAATTGCTGCTTATTGCCTATTGCCTACTCCCTATCTTAATGTTATTTGTGGATGTTTTAAAGAGGCATGATATAATAGTTACATACTTACAAATAAATAAATGGATAGTTAGGTGATATATTAAAAAACTGTGGCCATGATAAAGTAAGTATATAGGCAAAATAGTTTTTATATTGACTGTTGAGTTATATTTCTCTCTCAGAGATAACTTAAGTAAATTTATTTTAGTAAAAAATGCACCGCTCATTTTTTGTTAGTACTTAAATACTATTCTCAAAGTAAAATTTAGTCAATAAATATTTATATCATGGAAAAGCAGATTATTAATATTCTCCTCATAGAAGATGATGAAGATGATTTTATTGCCATTGATGACATCTTATCAGAAGTAGACTCACCAAAAATATCCCTGGTGTGGAAAAATACTTATGAAGGAGGTTTAGCTGCAATACAAACAGGAGAATATGACCTTTGTTTACTTGACTATCGTCTAGGAGAAAAAGACGGAATAGAATTACTCAAAACAGCAATAGAACTTAATTGTCAGACACCAATTATATTCATCACAGGTCAAGGCGATCGAGAATTAGACTTGTTGGCGATGAAAATAGGAGCAGCAGATTATTTCAATAAATTAGAAATTCGAGAATATACATTAGAACGACTAATTCTCTATGCCATTGAAAGAAATAAAAATTTAATTGCTCTCAAAGAAACTCAAGCCAAACTACAAGAAGCTCAAAAAATACCCCATTTGGGTAACTGGGAATTAGACCTCAAAACACAGAAAATAACTTGGTCTGATGAAGTACTTCGGATTTTTGCTATGAGTGCGACTCAACATCAACCAACTTATGCAGAGTTCCTCCAAATGTTCCTTCCCGAAAGTAGAAAATTATGGGAAAAAAATATGGCTTTAATCTTAGAGAAAACCCAAAAGTGTGAGTGTGAATATGAAATAATTAGCCTAGATGGAACAGTGAAATATCTTTATACAAAGACAAGTTTAATTACAAATAGTAACTTAGAATCAATCAAAATATTTGGCACAATTTTAGATATTACAGAGCGTCAAAAAGCCGAATTAGAACTCAAAAAAATTAGAAAACAAGAGAACTTATTAAATCTAGTAATAGACAAAATTAATCAGTCTTTAAACTTAGAGGAAATATTAGAA
Source organism: Okeania sp. SIO3B5 (assembly GCF_010692555.1). Taxonomy (GTDB): domain Bacteria; phylum Cyanobacteriota; class Cyanobacteriia; order Cyanobacteriales; family Microcoleaceae; genus Okeania. The sequence continues at coordinate 1,486 of NZ_JAAHHG010000729.1, forward strand.
ACTACAGTAGAGTCAGTGAGAGAGTTTTTGCAATGCGACCGCGTCATAATTTACCGTTTATTATCAAATGGTCATGGTATTGTAGAGAAAGAATCTTTAGCACCAAATTGTCTTTCACTTTTAGGAATGAAAATTGTCGATCCATGTTTTCCTAACAGCAATATTTTAGAACGTTACAAACAAGGTTATTTTAGGATTATTAATAATATTAATCAATCGGGAATACAAGAATGTCATATTGATATGCTTAGGGATTTTCAGGTGAAAGCAAATATAATACTACCTATCTTAATTCCAAACGAAACAGAAAACAAAAATTATACTGACAAATCAGAAATTAATGTATGGGGGTTATTAATAGCTCATCATTGTCGAGAAAATAGAGAGTGGGAAATATCGGAAACCGACTTATTAAAACGCTTGGCAGCTCAGACAGCGATCGCTATTCAACAAGCTCAACTTTATCAACGCCTAGAAAAACTAAATCAAGAATTAAAAGCAATTGCATATATTGATGATTTAACAGGAGTCTTTAACCGTCGTCATTTTGAGCAAAAATTTGAACAAGAATGGAAAAGGTTGGTGCGAGAGGAAGCTGTCATATCAATTATTATGTTAGATATAGACTACTTTAAACCTTATAACGATACTTACGGCCATCAACAGGGAGATAGATGTTTGCAACAAGTAGCTATAGCTATTCAAGCTGTGGTGAAACGGCCAGGAGATTTTGTAGCTCGATATGGTGGAGAAGAGTTTGTAGTTGTATTGCCAAATACCCCCATTGAAGGAGCACTTAAAGTAGCAGAAAATATCAGAATAGAAATTGAAGCTTTAAAAATTCCTCATCAAGCTTCAGTAACAAGCCAGTGGGTGACAAGTAGCTTAGGAGTTGCAGATAGCAAATGCTCAAAAACATCTAATCCAGAGAAATTGCTAAAAGCAGCAGATACAGCTCTCTACAATGCTAAAACTTCTGGCAGAAACTGCATAGAGATTTATTCTGTATGTATGGAAAGTCTAGAAAAACAAAAGCAAGAAATTAATTTAGTTACACAACTACGAGATGCTTTAAGAGAAAACGGTTTTTGTCTGTTTTCACAAGCAATTGTCCCATTGCATGAAGGCGTACAAGCAAAACTTTATGAAGTTTTGCTCAGATTTAGATATCCTTCAGGTAAAATTATTTCACCCACTACTTTCTTAGCAGTAGCGGAGCGCTATCATTTAATGCCAAGAATTGACCGTTGGGTTGTAAAAAATCTACTACATTCCCTGTCTTTGCAGAAAATTAATCGTTCAGACCAAGATTGTATTTTTACGGTTAATCTTTCTGGTGCTAGCATCAACGATAACAACTTTCTAGAATTTATCGAAAGTCAATTTGCCTCTTCCCAAGTGCCTCCCCAAAAAATTTGTTTTGAGATTACTGAGACCATTGCTATTACGAATTTAGATAAGGCAGCAAAATTTATTCAGTCTCTCAAACAAATCGGTTGTAGTTTTGCTTTGGATGATTTTGGCAAAGGAATGTCTTCTCTTTCTTATCTCACAAATTTGCCAGTAGATTATCTCAAGATTGACGGGATGTTTATTAAGAAGATAGAAAAAGATACTGTTACTCAAGGAATAGTAGAAGGTATTTACCATATTGGCAGGGCAATTAATTTAAAAGTAGTAGCTGAATATATAGAAACAGAGTCAATTCTCAATAAAGTCAGTAGCTTAGGAATAGATTATGGTCAAGGCTTTTATCTTGACAAACCAAGTCCACTTTTATAGTAGAAGAAGGAAAGTCAAAAGTCAAAAGTCAAAAGTCAAAAGTAAGAATTTAGGCTGCGGAAATTTTTTAAGGGAGTAGGGAGTAGGGAGTAGGGAGTAGGGAGAATAAAAAGATTTGTACTGCAAGTGGCAGTTTTGGTTTTTTTCCAGATCGCTCTTATCCGGACATGATATAAATCATATCAAATCCAGTTGAATAGTTATTATAAAGTTGGGAGATTGAAGTAATTAGGGCTTGCTGAAAAAGTCTTTTTTCGTAGGGGTAGGAGACAGGAGACAGGAGACAGGAGACAGGAGAAATGGCTTGGGAGCGAGGAGGTAGGAGTAAGAATTGTCCCAAGATTGTTCTGCCATAGTCAGCCTAAAATACTAGCTTTTTGAGCGTTTTCAACTGAAACAGGCGCACTTTTTTAGACCCTAAAAATGCTCAAACCTTTATATCTCAATACTTTTATAATTAATCAGCAAGCCCTAATTAGGGTTTGCTGAAAAAGTCTTATGGGTAAGGGTAGGATACAGGAGACAGGAGACAGGAGACAGGAGAAATGGGAATTATAGAGGAGGTAGGAGGAAGAAGAATCAAGGAATTATTCTGCGCAACTATACGCCTAAAATGCTAATTTTTTGAACCATTACAACCATTAAGCTTGGACTTTTTTTAACTAAAAAATGCGCTC
>NZ_JAAHHG010000073.1 GCF_010692555.1 Okeania sp. SIO3B5
TATTATAAGCATGACGGGCTACACCTGCGTGTTTAGCCAGTAACGTTTTTTGCCGATTTGTAGGGTGTAACTCAGTTTTGAATCCTAGTAGCATAAAATAAAGTATGGATAATCATAGATTGTAATAGATAATCATAGATTATGTCAAGCTGTTAATTACCCCTAGCATGAACTGCTGCTTTAATTTTCTCTATGTGTTCCGCCATTGGAATTACTCGCTTACCCTCAAAATGACCGCACTTTTTCGGCCATTCTTGGTCTTCCAAAATAATTCCGGCAACTCCCATATCGACAATATCGGTAACAGTTCTAATCACATTTAACGGGTTGCCATATCCAGTATCAATATCTGCTACCAAAGGAATATTCACTGACTCAGTAATACGCCTCACAGTGTAGAGCATTTCTGTAGCAGTAAGAAAACCATAATCAGGGCGACCAAGAGTGGAACCAGAAATGCCAAACCCACTGGTAAACACAGCAGAAAACCCTATCTGTTCTACAATTTTTGCTCCAATACAATCATAAACTCCAGGCAGCACTAGAATACCTGGTTGTTCTAACATTTGACGTAACTTTTGGCCTGTAGTCATCATAACCTCTCAGAATAAATATGTTAAAGAAGTTGGAAGTTGTTTTTCGGGGATTTTAAACAGCCCTCCAAAAACATTTCCCGTTAAAATACATTGATATAATATAACAATATAAATAGCAGACTAAAACTTAATGGTAGCTAACCAAAATCAATTCTATGTTTCTCCAGAAGACTATTTAGTAGGAGAGCGAGAAAGTCCGATTAAACATGAGCAGGACTTACGCAAAGGCACTATATATAGAGTTTCGCTCAGTTACGCTACCGCTAACACACCCTACTAATAGCGTTAATGCGTAAGTCCTGATGATATCATGTCCGTTGGTATCGTTTGTGTAAAAGTTAGCGTGGATATCTACAGGAAATTTAAGTTTTTTTCTTGCCTGTTGCCTGTTGCCTGTTGCCTGTTGCCTATTTACTATACAAGACCGATGCTACCGGACATGATATGAGTATAGACGAGGCCAAATTTATGCAATGGTAGGGGCAAAGAAATCTCACGTTATTATTGCTAGTAATTTAGCCACAGAACTGAATATTCATCTGCGCGATAATGACTGTGTTGTACTTACTTCCGATATTAAAGTCCGACTTGAAGAAGCTAACTGTTATTATTATCCTGATGTCGTAGTATAGCGCTACGCGCTAGGCAACAGGCAACAGTAAATTGTGAGTGGGTTTGGTGGATTTAGGAATGTCCTAACCTAAACTTGTAGCGCTATAACTTGTGATGAACGGGATTTAAGTTCAAATGAAGACTTTATTCTTTATCCTTATTTAATCATAGAAATTTTGTCTCCAAGCACAGCTAAATTTGATAGAGGAGATAAATTTGCTGATTATCAAACTGCTACAAGTTTACAAGAATATGTATTAGTTAATCAGTCTGAGATGAGCATAGAATGTTTTCGGGAAAATGAACAAGGAATTTGGATTTCTCAAACTTATAATAGAGGAGAAAAAGTTAATTTTGCTAGTTTAGATTTTAATTGTCAGATTGAATTAATCTATCGAAAAGTGCCTGGGATAACCAAGGATTGAAATCTCTTCCTAAATTCTCTTCCCTCCTGTAAGGGCGAATCACGAATCGCCCCCATCTCCTCATCCCCGCGTCTCCGCGTCTCCGTGTCCCCGTGTCCTACCCCCACCAACCAATTTTTTCAGCAAACCCTAAATAAATTCTACCGTTCCCCGATACCCATCTACCCTAACTTTTTGCCCATCCTGTAAACGAGTCATTGCTCCTGAAACATTCATTACTGCCGGAATGCCATATTCCCGCGCAATAATAGCTCCATGGGACAACTGCCCTCCCACTTCAGCAATAATACCTTTTGCCTTCAACAACAAAGGTGCCCAACCTGCATCCGTATAAGGCACAACTATAATTAGATTTTCCGATTCAGCAAGATTTACTTCTAAACTCCGACAAACCTTGACATAACCTTCCACACAACCAACACTCGCAGGTATACCTAACAAAATAGAGGCATTCTCAGGAGTCGCTGCAATTTCTGGATTTTCCTTTGGTAAGACATTGCCGTAAACTACCGAGGGAACTAGGCGATCGCGGTCTTTTTCCAACTCTTCCTTTCTTTGTCTGAGTAGGGGAGTAAGGGAGTAGGGGAGTAGGGGAGTGGGGGAGCTGCGGAGCTGGGGCGATCGCTCGTCATTAGGTGTAACAGTGTTAAATTCTGTTCTGTTTTGTTCTTCAAACATCCCCCCCTTCTCAAGGGGGGTTAGGGGGGATCTTTTTGTTGAGTTTCCTTCCTCAACCAAACCCACTGTAGATAAAATCAATTGCCTAATTTCCTCAAATTCCAAATAAAAAATATCACCCTTTTCTTCAAAAACCTCTAAATTTTCTTCTAAATCATCACTTTTGACTTTTGACTTTTGACTTTTAACTTCTAAATCATCACTTTTGACTCTTGACTTTTGACTTTTAACTTCTATTTCTATTGCCAAAAACGTCAATCGTAAATAAGCCAAAAGTTTCCCATAAACCTCAGCAATTTTACCTTTAGTTCTCGCACGCTTTGCACATTGCGCCAGTCGCCACCTCTGCCACCAATTTAAAGTATTATCCAAGACTTCATCTTTTTTACTTCCATCTTTTCGAGCCATAGTTAACAATAAATACCGAAAAATATCAGGTTTTTCTTGCCAAGTCTCTACAGCAATATCCGTACCAACCTCACTCAAATAACCATAACTTTCTAACCATTGCTGAAACTCCCATTGTAATTTCTGATTTTGCTCAAATTCTGCCTCTATTTCTCCATCAGAATTAGTTGCCATTCTTAACTTAACTGCCAATTTTTGTAATTCTCGAATCGAAACAATTTCCGGTGCAGTATCAGTAGGCAACCATTCCTCAGAAACTCGGAAGAGCGATCGCCTAATTGCCAATCCTATAGGACCCAAAATATTATAAAAAGTAATCGGTTTTAACCATACTTGAATTTGTTCCGCTTGGTCTAATAATTCTGATAAAGACTGAGATGAATTTTGCTTGAAATTATTTTCTAAACTTTGTAAAGCAGGAACAAAAATTTGATAATAGTCGCGTTCAAACTCGCGGTCAACTGCCATTTCTTTTTTAATCAATCTCCACAAACCAGGCAAAGAAGGTAACACTTTTCCTAAAGGAGGTTTTCCCATTTTTTGCCCTCGTAATAAAAACTCCAAACCCTGCTCCGGCAATCCCATCATTCTAAAAATTTCTCCTAACAAAGTAGCATTAAAATAAGCATGAGAACCGAGCAAAGTTGCCGTTTCAGTAAAATCTAATTTTGCTACCTTTTCCCCTAAAACAATAGTAAATATTTCTCCCCAAACTCCACAAGTCAAAGGACGATTTATCGACCAAGTCAAAGGATGAATTGCCCCTGGAATTACCTCCGCTGCAATAGTTCGCGTCCAAATTGGTCTGAGATTAGTAATGGGGCGACTTTGTAAAATCCAAATTTTTTCACCATCCCAACACCATTCAATATCCTGGGGTAAGCCATGAAAAAAGGCTTCAATTGCTTCTGCTTGATTTACCAATTCTTGAATAACTTCTTCAGGTAAAATATCCTGATTTTTTACCTGTTCTAAAGATTGATTATTATCTTTTTCTTTTGGATTTAATAGTCTGTCGTCTACAGGCTGTTTAAAATTAGTTGAAGTTTGAGTCACAATCCACTTCTTCCCTCTTCCTTCTTCCTCCTTCCTTCTTCCCTCTTCCTTCTTCCCTCTTCCTTCTTCTAAAGATTGATTTTTATCTTTTTCTTTTAGGTTTAATACCCTGTCGTCTACAGGCTGTTTAAAATTGGTTGAAGTTTGAGTCACAATCCACTTTTTTCCTCTTCCTTCTTCCTCCTTCCTTCTTCCTCCTTCCTTCTTCCCTCTTCCTTCTTCTAAAGATTGATTATTATCTTTTTCTTTTAGGTTTAATACCCTGTAGTCTACAGGCTGTTTAAAATTGGTTGAAGTTTGAGTAACCATCCACTTCTTCCCTTTTCCTTCTTCCTTCTTCCCTCTTCCCTCTTCCTTCTTCCCTCTTCCTTCTTCCCTCTTCCTTCTTCCCTCTTCCTTCTTCTCTTTTCCTTCTTCCCTCTTCCTTCTTCCCTCTTCCTTCTTCCCTCTTCCTTCTTCAACAATTTCTAAATGTACCGGACTAAACTGCCCACCCACAACTTTATCTGCACCTCCTGGCAGAGCTTCAATAATTATTTTTGCACCACCATCTAAAGGATTACGAGTAAACATTACTCCAGCAACTTGACTAATAATATAAGGCTGAATTAATACCGCCATTTCCGCATCAGGAATTTCTCTTTGCCGACGATAAACAACAGCTTCTGGCAACCAATAAGATTGACAACAAATATTAATTGCCTCTAATAATTCCGTTTTATTTTTCACCGGATAAATAGTTTTATATTGTCCGGCAGCCGAACTATTATCACTATCTTCCCCCACAGCAGAAGAACGAACAATTAGAGGAAAATTAATAGACATTTTATCTAACTTATCTTCAATTTTATCCACCTCTGATGAAGAGTAGTTGATAGTAGGTAATGAAGAATCAACTTCCCTATTCCAATTGCCTCGAGTACCTGCTTGAATTGCAGGTAAAACAAAACCTTTAACAACATTAAAGCCAGCTTTTTTCAATTGAGCTAATCTAGCTGCTTTCTCCCCACATATTTTGCCATCTAGTTCACTATCGAGAGAAAATATAGATTGTTTTTGTAAAGCCATATCATCACTTTGCCTCAGATTTATTACTACTAATATAATTGCCAATCCTAATGCTGCGAAAAGTTCAAAAAAAGATGCCTCCTGGCGAAATAATAATACCCATAAAAAACTACCGAGACACCCCAGACGAGCTGCCCATTGTCGGATATTTTGATTTTTTTGAGGAAATATTTTTTTTCCAATTACTAATATTAAAAAACCTGTAATTCCCGAACCCAATGCCACCACAGGAGAATAAAGCAAAACTCCCCAACTAGCATTAGTCACACCGCCACCTTTAGCAATAAAATATCTACCTAAAACTAAAAAAATTAACCCCGCTAACTGCAAGGCAACAATCTCTGGAAATAACACTTTTGCTATTAAAACTGGCGCAATACCTCTAACTATTTCTGCTAATACTGCTGTTATTGCCACTGGTTTCGGCGCGTGAGTAAACGCTGCTGCCACACTAACATTACCCGTACCAACTTTTTTGAGGTCGATATTTGCCAGAGTTTTAACTATTAAACCAGTGAGTGGGAGAGCGCCGAGACAAAAGCAGATAGCTAGAAACAATACTAAGACTAATATGTACATACAGAAAATTGCAGGTAAATGAGTTCAAGAATTTAGAATTTAGAATTTAGAATTTAGAATTACCGAATAATTAAATAATTCGCGCCTTGAAAGCTCCTCTTTTAAGGGGAAAAAAAAGAAAATATTCCTTATATTCAATTCCGTAACGGTTTAAACCAGAGGTAATTATCAATTATCAATTAATGAACTCTTCATAGGACCATATTTTTCAAAGTTTTCACGACAAAAGCGATCAGGGTTAGCTATATAATTAAATGTGTCATACAATTTTGGTTTTCGTGGTGGAGTTTTGGCCTCCACAGGTGCTGCTTCTCCATCAGCGATTAACATTAAATCAGTCGTTTGTAAACTCATTGTTTTTGTCTACTTAGTGAACTACCTACTTTGCAGTATACAATCTACCAAAATTTTATCTGTTTCTGGGCTTTGTTACAGGTTAATTCAATGTAAAACTTCTACTCTATAAGGGTTTAATGCTATTATTAATATATTTTTTGCTAAAGTACCCATAACAGATTGATTAGTATCAAGCTTTTGCTCAACCAAACCTACGCCATCCCATTTTTTATGATGAGCATTCAAACTGACATAATCACAACTTACGCACGGACAGTAAATCCAGTGAGGGCGAATGCCAGAAAGCCCCTACATATGACGTTTTCAAGGGAGTTGCATGGGTAAGTCCTGATCATATAAAGTTTCATCTTGTCAATCTAGGATTCAAAAGTTGTTGCTTTGGTTTTTTCCTGAAAATTGTCAAGAATAAAATACTCAAAGCTGAAACGAGAACAGATAAAGCAATGCCACAAACTCCGTTCCATTGCCAACTGCTCCAAGCATAGTTACCACAGTAAGAACCCATAGCTCCTCCCACAAAATAAGAAACCATATAAACTGTATTCAGACGACTATGTATTTTGGCAGGCAAACTATAAATTTGTGCTTGGTTAGAGATTTGAGTTGTCTGCACTCCTAAATCTAACAACATCACTCCCAAAATTAAACCCCATAATTCATATCTTGCTACAGAAAATACTAAAAATGATGAACTAGAAATCACAACACCTAACATAGAAATCAATCTAGGATTTTTTCGATCTGCCATTCTACCAGCAATTACCGCTGCTATAGCTCCAACAATACCAACCAAACCAAACATTCCTGCTACTTGACTACTGTAGTTTAGGGGTGGCGCTTTCAGGAAAAATGCCATTGTACTCCAGAAAATACTATTAGCAGCAAAAGACATTGCCCCAATTAAAGCTGCTTGTCGCAATAATAATTGTTCTCGAATTACTTTCCCCAAAGAAAGAATCAATTTTGGGTATGAGAGAGTAACAGAGGGTTTTGCTTTTGGCAGTACAGATTTTGATACTACTGCTATTAAAATCATCAACCCACTAGCAAAGAAATATATTGCTCGCCAACCAAAATTTGCTCCGACGAATCCGCTAGTCATTCTAGCTAAAACAACCCCAATGAATAAACCACTCATCACAGTTCCGACAGCTTTGCCACGCTTTCCCGGTTCTACTAAAAAAGCCGCAAAAGGTACAACAAGTTGGGGAACAATTGTAGTCATACCAATAAGTAAACTAGCAACAATTAACCAACTAATATTAGGAGATATAGCTGCTGTTAGTAATGCTATAGCGGTTGCTATCAGCATTGTCACAATTAAGCGTCGTCGTTCTATGATATCGCCCAAGGGTACAAATAGCAGTAATCCCAAGGCATAACCGATTTGTGTCATCATGGGAATTAACCCAACTTGCTGAGTAGGAGCATGGAAGCTTTCGGCAATTATTGCTAATAGGGGTTGATTGTAATATAGATTGGCAACTGCAGCTCCACCAACCATTGCCATAATTAATAAAGTTTTGTTAATACCCATAGTTTATTTTTGAGACATAGTCTTTGTTTATTATATTATCAAGACTTACGCATAAGCACCAAAAATAGTAGGAATTAACGGTCGTTAACCCCTACAAATAGTGTATATTTTCATCTTTTGCGTAAGTATTGGTATATTTGTAGGTTGAATTTTGCGCAGCATTCCGTTTGTGCAGCATTCCGTTTGTGCAGCATTCCGAAGGAAAGGAAAGGAAAGGAAAGGAAAGAAAAAAACAACTGCGCAACCTAACAAAAACAGAAGGCTTTATTGCATGAAAGTATATAGCTGCCGCACTTGCTCCGCATATGTACTTCATAACGTGCGGAAACTGCTGTAACTATTGGACAATAGATCAATAGAACGTCAATGTTTGACATAAAAATGCTGAAATTTTTACTTGTAAAGGCTTTGAGGTTTTATAGACAGAGCAATAACTATTGGACAATAGATCAATAGAACATCAATAATCGCGAAACAAAGCGATTAAGCTGCGCAATGGATGTTAACAACCCTACTTTCATCCAACAAAGCCAAAACAGAACAATAACTGAACCAGGTCAGATTCTTACTTTTAACTTTTGACTTTTAACTTTTGAGTTGTGTATAGCGATCGCTTGGCAGTGCAGAGCAATAACTATTGGACAATAGATCAATAGAACATCAATAATAGCGAAACAGAGGGATTAAGCTGCGCAATGGATGTTAACAACCCTACTTTCATCCAACAAAGCCAAAACAGAACAATAACTAAACCAGGTCAGATTCTTACTTTTAACTTTTGACTTTTGACTTTTGAGTTGTGTATTAAGTCTGTGCATACCCTGCATCTACAACTATGGTCTGACGAGTTATTGCTCTGGATGTATCGGAAGCGAGAAATAAATATGTTCCTACTAATTCTTGGGGTGTTAATTCTATGGGAATTGATTGTAATTCATGTACAGTCTTATGTTTTGCTTCTGGTGTCACCCACTGTTGCAGTTGCCTTTCCGTCATTATCCAACCTGGTGCTACAGAATTTACCCGAATATGATGTTTCCCAACTGCTTCTGCTAAAGTCCTAACCATACCTACTATTGCTGCTTTTGTGGCATTGTAAGCAACCATATCTGGTTTAGCAATCCAAACTAGGTGAGAACTTGTCATAATAATACTACCGCCACCAACATTAATCATTTCTGGTAATAATTCCCGACAGGTGATGAAATAATGTACAACATTTAATTGAAATAAATCATTCCATTCTTGTGCTGACATTTCTAACAAGTTATATCTGGGGTCATAACCTGCATTGTTAATTAAAACATTTACTACTGGTTTGTCTTTTTTAACTTTAGCTAAAGTTTCTGTTAAAGCTTCACTATCAGTTAAATCTATTTCATAGACGTTGACTTTACAATGATATTGTTCGCATTCTTCAGCTACTTTTAAACCTCTTTCATAATCTTTATCTAAAATGGTAACTTCTGCTGCTTGTTCGGCAAATGTTTTAGTTAGAGATTCGCCAATTCCATTACTGCCACCAGTAATTAAAATATGTTTTTCTTTTAAGTCTTGATAGATGGGATTCATTTTATTTTCTCCTAATTTTAATTTTAATTCGTAGGGTTTAAAGGAAGCAATAAGCGTAGGTTGGGTAGACGTAGGAAACCCAACAACAATAAGTAGGGTTTGCGCTCAAAAGTCTTTTAGTAGGGGTAGGAGACAGGAGACAGGAGTCAGGAGTCAGGGGAATTATAGAGGAGGTAGTCGGAAAAATTGTCAGAGTGATTTTTCTGCCATAATCGTCCCAAAATACTAGCTTTATCAAAACAACATGGGTCTAAAACCCCGCCTTTTAAGGCGCAATATTTTTGGAGAGTTGCTCACGCATCCCCCTCCTGGGAGGGGTTAGGGGTGGGTTAACTTCTGACTTCTGACTTCTGACTTCGTTAAGCAGCTCTTTCCGCCGAAAAGCTGGCACTTTTTTAGACAAAAAAATGCTAAAACCTTTATCTGTCAATACTTTGATATTTAATCAGCAAGCCCTAAGTAAAAATGGTGCGTTACCGAATAATATCAAATCCGGTTAAACAGCCATAGAATGGTTAAGCCAGGAGGAGTCAGGAGTCAGGAGTCAGGAGGAGAGAGAATTACAAAGATGAGCGTAGTTATGACGATTGGAGAATTTTTTTATGTTCAATAAAACGGATTTGATATAATTAATAATTAAATAATTCTGGTTTAAAGCCGACTCTTTTAAGGGGAAAAACAGAAATAATGTAAGCATTTTCTACGGAATGCTGCGCAAACAGCTATTAGCTGCTAGCTAGCCTCCTCCGGAGGAACTGCGTTAACAGTAAGAATACTCTCTCCTTAAATACAATGTTTAAATTAACAACTGACTTTAAGGGCAAGGGAGCCAACTTTTGTAGTAAGAGAATTAATAAAGCTTTTATCCTAAACTAAAAGCAATAGCTGATTGCTGATAACGCAGTTCCGATCATAGGAGGCTAGCTGACGGCTGAATGCTTACGAAATAATATTTCCTTATATTCAATTCCGTAACGGTTTTAACTAGAGGTAATTATCAATTATCAATTATCAATTTAATCCGTATATCCGTGGCATAATCCCTGTGAGCAGCTCAACCAAACCTACATCTATTGCAACTAAAACTATAAATCAACTATTAGCAACTAATACTTTTGTTTGATTCATAATCCAATTTTTACTGACTGACAAATGAAATTTAAGTTCATCCAAATCAATCTCTTCTTTTGAACCTGGTGTTTGTCGAGGTTGAGCACATTCAAGAATTATCGGACCAGAGAATTTTATTTCATCAAGTGCGTCGAAATGTTCGGCAAAATTAGTATGACCAAAACCAATGCCTTTTCTGTTAGAATCAGCGATTTGATAAACACTCAGTTTATCCCCACATCTTTGAATTGCTTGAACTAAATTTGCTTCTTCTAAATTGCCATGATATGTATCTAGAATAACAGTCATATTTGGCGAGTTAATTTCTGCCAGTAAAGATAAGACATCATTGCTATTCAGAATGAAACGACATAAATAACGATTCAGAGGTTCAAAACCTAATTTTATTTGTGCTTTTTCTGCATAAAATGCTAATTCTTGGCAAGAAGCAATTAAATTATCTCTCGAACCTGCATAAGTAGTTCCCATCTGACTCTGAATATATTCATGGCAAGTAATGATAGGATTACCTAATTCTACTCCATAATCAATTAACTTTTTATAGTAATCTAGAGCTGCCATTCTTATTTGGCGATCGCTACTTCCCAAATCTACATTACTAGGAGTCATGGAGAATATTTCTAACCCATTATCTGCCAAAATATCTTTCACATTTTGGGGTTGAGTTTGATTAATATCTATATATAATTCGACTCCATCGAAACCCATGTCTGAAATAATATTGGCAGTTTTTTCTAATTTATTCTGACCAAATATCCAGGTAGTAACGCCGATTTTTTGCTGTACATTTAGACTCATTTTATCATCCATAATATTACAAAAAAATTAAATTAAGTATCGCTGCTCTTGGGTATAAATAGGGCTTACTGATTAAATATCAAAGCATTGAATGATATTGGATTCAGCCTTTTTGGGTCGAAAAAAGTGCGCCTGTTTTCGGTCTAAAAAGCTAAAAAAGCTAGTATTTTGGGATGATTATGACAGAAAAATCAAGGGACAATTTTTACCGAATTATTAATTATTAATTATTAATAATTAAATAATTCTGGTTTAAAGCCTCCCCTTTTAAGGGGAAAAAAAGAAATAATATCTCCTTATCTTCAATCAAGAGCGGTTTTAACCAGAGGTAATTATCAATTATCCATTATCCATTAATGAAAACTACCTCCTCTATAATTTCCATTTCTCCTATCTTCCCCTCCCAGGAGGCAGGGCTAATTCATTGTCGTAGCGAGAATATTTACAACACTATATTTTTGGTTAACTAATTCTAGTTAAGATGTACGAAATTTCAAAATTTCAAAGGATACAATTTTTCTCTCTTGACGATGAATTGACTTTACTCCCCCACTCCCCTACTCCCCCACTCCCCCACTCCCCTACTTCTTTTTTCTCTCGTGACAATGAATTAGCCCTCCCCTCCTGGGAGGGGCGAGGGGTGGGTTGTCTCCTGTCTCCTACCCTCACCCATAAGACTTTTTCAGCGGCATTCCTGAATTAAGGTATGAAAGTAGGTTTATAGGTATGGAGGGAACACCGGATCTGGGAACAGTTAATATTAATATCATGTCCGGTTGAATACTTACACTTTGGAGGAGGTAAGGCAGCTATGCTGGAGGCAGGAGGCAGAAGGAAAGAAAAGGTGAGAAGAGAAAAGGTTTTTTTATCACTAATTATCCGGACATGATATAACAAGTAGTTCAAACCATCCAAAATACAAAATCAAAAATATAAAATTATCAAATCATACCCAAAATCAGCAACGCCGACTTTTTCAGCAAACCCTAAATAGATATCTGAAAGCTATAAAATCCATTGGGGGTAATCAACAGTTAAAGGGAATAGGAAATAGTGAGTAATGAATTGATTCTTCTGCTCTATTCCCTATTAAATAATTGCTAGGAGGAAAAATTACATAAAATTAACAAAGTAAATCTTCTAAAGAAAAGAAATCTATTACATGGGGACAGGTTTCTTTTTTCATCTGTACATAATTCCGCCACAAATTCAGCTCGCTATCACTCAAATAATTTTTCCAATCTCCTATAATTCCTTTGCGTATATGTGCCTTAGATGGAGTATTTTTATCACCAACTTCTTGAGAAACCAAAACATCAGATAAGCTTCCATTTTTCTCAATGTGCCCCTGATTTGATTTTTCTTTCATCTTTGTAAAATTAGTAGCTCTCGATATTTCTTCAGCATCATAGGACTCAACCCCAATAAACTTAGCAAGTTCATGTATAGCGGAAATAGCATTATCTTTTTTCATGTCTTCATACCTTAAAAATAATGCCTCAATTTTTCCTTCTTGAGAAGCTTTGAGAAATTCTTCGTGATAGTCAAACCAATCACCGCTCTCAAATTTTCCTTCTAGCATTACTTTAGTAAAGAAATGATTCCACGATCCGTTATACTCAAAAACTTCTTTTCCTCTAACATGATGCCATGCAGAAACAAATGTATCTAAAGGATTTCTTAAACATTGAATTATTCTTGCTGGTTGTTTGATTAAACCTAAAGTAGTATGGGATTTAAAAAATCGTGGAGATGCATCCTTTTCAAACTTTGAAAATCTTGAACGCCAGTTTTCTTGACTTGCAGCCAATTCTAACCAAGGAGAAAATTCTTCAGCACTAAAGCCAAATGAAATACCTTTTTCAGGAACTTTTTTTACTAAATGCTCCATTATTGATATAGTCCAAGTTGTACCAGACTTTGGATAAGTTGCTACATAAATATCACTATTTCTAGGTAAAAAATGATTAAATACATTTTCCATCCCATTCTTTGTAATAATAGTGGAAGTGTAAAAATCTTCCGTTGCACCTACATCAAATGAGCGCGACATACAGTTCATTTTTGGGTCAGAAGTTTGGGATAAATTTGCCGAAATCTGTGGTTCAGAAGTTTGAGATATATTTGCTGAAATTCGTCGTTCAGAAGTTTGAGATATATTTACAGACATAGTTGTTTGGGATTAAGTGAACTTGGTAACTTATATCAGTTAACAGTTATCAGGTGTATTGTGTTGGATAGGAGATGGAAGCAGCTTGCTATCTTAACCATTTAGTGCATAGTAATGCTTATTTGGTCGCCTTCTACCCATCTCCGAATCGCGAGGATGTATAGTAAAACAGTAGTGGGTACTGATATTTTGACAAACATTGGAATTAAATTTGTTCAAAAATGTTGGATAACAGTCTACATCCTTGACTATTACCGAATAATTGACTAATTAATAATTAAATAATTCGCGCCTTGAAGCCTCCCCTTTTAAGGGGAAAAAAAGTGCTAGGATATTTCCTTATATTCAATCAAGAGCGGTTTTAACCAGAGGTAATTATCAATTATCCATTATCAATTATCCATTAATGAACTGTTGCCTGTTTTCTGCGCGTTTACCTATAACTGATAACTGATGACTGATATCCGTTTGAACTGCTTTCAACTTTTTAGGGAGGGAGTATTTATCAGCAAGTAACTAATCAGAACAAGAATAATTAAACAAAAAATTGCGCTGCTATAAAATACTCCTGGCATTCCCCAAATAGTAAACATAGTTCCTGCTAAAATTGGACCTGAAGCTTGCCCCAAAGATAAAGCTGTGGCATTAACTGCCATAAAACCTGCTCGATATTCTTCAGGAGATAATTGTCCTAATAAAGACTGAGTTGAAGGAAATATCATACCATGAGCAAAACCAAATAAAATGGAAGGAATAAATAGCAACCAGATATTATTAATTGTTGGAGTAATTATAAAAGCAATACAATAAATAACAAATGCAACTTTGATCAGAGTAACTTCAGATAGGGACTTGGCAAATAGCCCTAATTGAGATGAAACAAATGCAAAGGACAGAGCTCTGCTTGCTAAAATAATTCCGATTACAATATGAGTTGCTCCCAACTGACGATCAGCAAATAGAGGAATATAGGTTAAACAAGGACCAAATGAGAGAATAAAAATAGAAACAACTACTATTAACAAACCCCCTACTTGATAATTATTAATACTTTGCCAAATGCTTCTCAAATATTTTTTTAAGTTAAATGATTTTGGCTGAGGTATTGCCGGAATTTTCAAATAAAATAAAACCCAAAAACTTAAGGGAATAGCCATCAAAGATAATAAGAAAGGATAACGCCATCCCCAGGTAGTTAACCCACCACTAATTAAAGGATAAATAGCTAAACCAAGACCAATACTCATGGCATTAAAAGCCATAGCTGCTGTCAGTAATTTACCGCGATAAAGGTCGCTAATTAATGTTAAAGCTAATGATTCTAGTGGTGCTGCGCCAATTCCTTGTACAAAACGAAACTCTATTAAAGTCCGAAAATTGGGAGCTAATGAACAAATGGTTCCAGCAATTGCAAATAAGAGTAAAGCAGGTATCAAAATTTGCTTTCTGCCATAACGATCCGCTAATATTCCAGAGATTGGAGTACCAATAGTAATAGGAATAACAAATGCTGAAATTACCCAACCAATATGTTCGGGAGAAATATTAAAATCTTCAGCTACTGAAGGAAGAATAGGACTTATAGCACCGGCACCTAAAAGTGCAATTAAAGTGATTCCAATAATAATCTGAAAATTAGGCTCTTGGTAAATTTTGATGGAATTTTTGATGCTTTGAGATACTCTTCCTTGATTAATCATTAAACTCTCTCATCTTAAATTGAATTTTGACAGTTCATATCAAATCCGTTTAATTCGGTATAAAAAAATGTTCCATCTTCACCCAGAGCGGAAAAAATTCAGAGTTCTTTTCCCTTCTGGATTCTGGATTGCAGGATTGCTGAATTCCAATTCACTATCTTATTACTCCGATGCTACCAGATTTAATATCACTCAAATTTTACAGTTATTACTTATCAGTTATCAGTTAGTCTTCCTTGCAGGAACAAACTGTATACTCAACTAATCTTGGCAGACTACTAAAGTTTTATGCTAGACTAGCAATTAACTCTACTCCTCCTTCCGGGATTTATTCCCGATCCCACTGGAAACCTTTGTCAGATAGGGAAGAGGTTATAGGGAAACAGGGGAAAAGGGAGTATTTCGACGATTAAATACCCATAAAATCGTGATTTTTCTTCCTTTCCCTTTCCTTTACCTAAAGTTTTCTTGTTTCCCATCATTACACTTAATAAATAATCCTATTTTTTACTCCCTTTCAGCTTTTCTGAGTGCTGAGTGCTGAGAGCTATTTTAACTGAGGATAAATAGAGTTAAATTACTTCAATTATACAGTAGCAAGTGCAACTTTTCCAGTTGCTTTTCGAATATAATTATCCAGAACTTTTTCTACCGTTTTATTGTCAACCGTCATCAAATAATCTCCTTCTGGATTATAACATTGACCGATTTTTTCTAACATAACAAACCGAAGGTCGTCCCCTGTTTTCTTATTATCTGCAATCATCGCCTTCATTAATAAATCAGTAGTTACATGCTCAGGCCAAGGATTATTAAATCCGAGTTTTTCATCAATAAAGTGGTGGTGTAAATCTACATCTTTTTGTGACATAAAGCCCAGTTCTTGCCCTAATTCCGCTACTATTTTCATACCATAAGAAACTGCCTCTCCATGAGATAGTTTTCCTTTTAGCAGCCATTCCAAACCATGACCAAACGTATGACCATACTCTAGAATAATTCCATAATGTTTTTCAGTTGGATCTTTTTTGAGTATTTCTAATTTGGAAAGAATAATTTTATAAGCTAGGTCAGTTAACTCCTGCTGAGAAAAATTAAGCTCAGGATTAAGAGTTCTTTCTAAATAATCCAAAAAGGTAGGTTCAGCAATAAAACCATTTTTAATCCCTTCAATAATGCCACATCGCTTGGAGAAAGGAGGCTCTGTTTTGAGGTACTTTGTATCCGCCCAAATAAACAGAGGACTATGATAAAGACCAAAGTGATTTTTACCACTTAAACCATTAACCGCTTGTTTGTTACTGAGGGTACTATCAGTAATTCCAGTCATGGTTGTAGATACTTCGACAAAGTGAATTCCACGATAAATTAATCCAGCAACCAAACCGACAATATTTCCTACTGTTCCTCCACCAAAGGCAATTAATAGAGATTTTTTAGATACACCTTCAGTGACTAATGTTTCACATACTTGTTCTAAAACTGAGAAATATTTAGATTTCTCACCAGGGGGAACCATTTCTAGAAGACATTTGTATTCCGAATTCAGTTCGTGGAACAGCTCTTCTCCGTAAAGTCCAAACATATTTTGCTCTGAGAAGAAAAAGATTTTGTCTATATCGTGTTTTGACAATTCTTTGAGAAAATGTTCTTTAATATCATATCCAAAATAAAATGGACTGGGTTTTTCCAGTTCGGTGCTGAGTTCAACCATTTTTCCTGGAGTCCATTCTTGTGTTATGTTATAATCAACCATTAGTCGTTCTCCTTTGTTGATCGAGTATTAATTACCTTGATTTCTATAGTGAACTAATTAAAATAAAATGTCAGTAGATTCAATCTACAATTTCCTACAATACGCGATCGCGTTGTAGTCTGGCCTTAATTTCACCAGCTAATTGTCTAGCTTGAGGATTGGGATTACCACGTTTGCTACACCATTGTCGGACAGTTTGGGGTTGCACTCCCATCAACTCGGCAAAATCATCTCTGTTAAAGCCTTCTAGCTTCTGTTGTAGTTCAAAGAGTAGTTGCACTGGGTGATAATCAGATACTTGTATTCTTGCTAAATTGAATATTGTTTTACGCATTATCTTAATTTCCTTTTGTTCGCAATGTTGATGGAGCAATGGAATTGGCTATCATAATGTCATGTCCAATTTGAAAACATTGATAGCACTACGCATTAAGACGTATTAATGTATTTGATATTGCTACAAGCTCAAAAGCTATTTTAGCTATCAAAAGTAAAAAACTAGAAAAGATATCGTCATTATTATTCTTGATAAAGATTTGATGTTCTCCCACTGTTAACCGCTTCCTGTGCAATGGTGGCTATATCCAATTTATAAATAAATTATTAAGAATAAAACTTATTAAATTGGATTGTGCTGTCAAGGTATTTGGACTTAAATAAAGCATTATTTTTTGGCAATTTTTTACTTAAAGGTTAGTTTAAAGCCTCTAAAAATAATTGATATAAATTCTCAATATTTTTTTACAAATATCAATCAAATCAGAGGTTTATTGAGAATATGCTATGATCGCAAGTTAAACTATCAAGAGGAGTTTTATATAAAGTTAATTAGTCATAATAAACAAAGAAATTTTGAAATGATCGGATGAGTATTGTCCCTAAATACTCTCAATTATCATAGAATGTCCCTTTTATTTTTATATAGTATATGTTGATAATTCTATAATTACTTCAATATTTAATCTCCCCTACTGCCTTACCCCCCCCATTCCCCCACTCCCCTACTGTCTCACTTCCCTACTTCCAACTATATAACTATTCAACAGGAAATGATATCAGCTATTTTTTGCATTATCTGGTTAGAAGCTGCAATATTTTGCTCTTCATTACACTCAATTATTTGAATGAAAAATAGTATCTGTTCAAACAGCACCCCGTTAAACGATAAAATTAATTCCCTACCGAAAAAATAGCTGATGCTCATAGAGCCTGAAAAATTTAGGAACTTCTATAAATTCTCCATCAGATGTAACAGCATAGTGCAACAATTCTAGATCGATACCTTTGGAGTAATCTTCGGTGGGTTGAATTTCTACAACCTCTACAGGTACAGTCTTATCTTCTATAGAACCCATTTGAGGTCTATATAATTATGGTAGTCAAGTCTTTTCGCGTATCAATTTTGAGGAAAAATCATCTGAAGGAGTGTTGAATTTTTTGTATGATCACGAACCCACATCTTTCCTCTTCCCTCTTCCCTCTTCCCTCTTAGCTCCTGTCTCCTGTCTCCTGTCTCCTAGCTAAAAAAACTTGATATTTATGAAGATACGGTTAGGGGTTCTATAGTTAAGCTGATATAGTATCCATCAACTTCACGAATTACTGTTCCTGTCTTAACCTTGAATCCTTCTGGTATTGAGCGATTGTATACAAAACGAACTAAACCTATCTTTGGCAGATTTAGACAAAAACGACCGTTAGCATTTTTGGCAATATTTGCATTTGATAGTTGAGGATAACTAAAAGAATTATAGTAATACCTGGCTGTAAATTCAGGTCTACCAATGGTTTTACCGTTTTTGTCAGGCTTGGAAAGTTATCCATTGTTGTTTGTACACGTTGGATAACATCTTGCAGCACTTGAGAGTGCATAGACTTGTCCATACGGAAATAGTTTTTTAGCTTGTGCTAAACCTGCTAGTTGAACAGTCTCCCAAACAACTTCCATACGACACAGAATATTGGAAATTGCTGCATCGTCTATTTGCATAATCTCTGCGATTTCTGACACTCGTTTCGCTTCATCAAGGCATAAGCCAATAATGTAGGGCTTGCTGATTAAATATCAAACTAATTCTTTCTTCTCATGAATTCTGAATTGCTGAATTGCTGAATTCTAAAGACTTAACCATTCTATAACTGTTTAACCGGATTTGATATAATTGATTTTATTTTTTATTATTGGAGATTTCTAATTAAAAGCCTATTGTTTTAATGTCTTAATAATTTCTTATACCATTTTGAAAAAAGAATGTTACGAATAATAAAAATCATAAATAAACTTTCAAATAAAGTATATTTGACGAAAAAGATAATTTAAAACATCAAAAATGGTATTAAATCTATCCCCATACGAATTCTGGATTGCAGAATTGCTGGATTCTAATAAATACCCTAGCTATTTGTAGCAAACATTTATCACGCTTGGTATTATACACGTATACTATTTTTATGCAATAAACAATTTCTAAAATATGGTTAACGAAAGCACTATCGAAATTTATCTGTTAGAAACTTATAAACACTTAAATATCATCAATTCCTGGGGTGAACGCAGCTACTTTGTAAATCCTGAAATGAAATTGAAGCGAGGAAGTTATTTTGCAACTATCAAATCAAAGGATGGTGAAAATGATAAAGCCTCATATCTCAATCGTGCTGGAGTTTTTCGGCTTAACATTGGCTTGACACCTAAAAAATACGAAGAAATATTTGGTCTTCGACCATCAAGATCCCGTAAAGGAGGAGTTATTGAAGGAGATTTTAATTTTCAGGCATTAAACGTCTTTATTCCTCATCCTGTCTACGGCTGGATGGGGTGGATAGCTATTAATAATCCTGATTTAGAAAATTTTGAAAAATCTCAAGAATATTTGGATATTGCTTACGAAAAAGCTTTCAAATCCGCCTCAAGGAAACTGAAAACTAATGTTACGCTTAACAGTAGGTGAGATAAACGGATACAGATGTATTTTATTCGGTTTAAGTTTTAAATATTATCTACAATCGATAAAGATAATGAAAGGAAACTGACAGCCAGAAGAACTAATCCAGCACTGGACAATAATTTCCTCCCAATTAGACCTACTAACAATTAAACAACAAGCTAGAAGTCAGAGGTTTAAACCCAAGCTTTTAGCACGCTGAAAGCTGATTGCTTAAATACCAGGGTTGGTAAATCAAGAGATGAAACTTTAAGGGAATCCTCCTGTGATAGCTCTGAATACCTAACCAAAGTAGGCAGAGGTACTGATAACTGATAACTGATAGCTGAAATGACCCTTTCCAGAAAATCATCTTACCAATTACCAATGCTGAAATGCCGATCGCTAGTTAAGCAGACTCAGGTTTTGGCAACGATGATGGATGCATTAATAACTCTGCAGTCGATCGCTTCTCTACCATTTCCTTAGTAATAGTACACCGAGTCACATCCTTCCGCGAAGGTAATTCATACATCACATCCAACATCAACTCCTCCACAATACCCCGCAACGCTCGTGCTCCCGTTTTTCTCCTAAATGCTTCCTTCGCGATCGCTCGAATTGCCTCTTCCTCAAATTCCAACTTGACATTATCCATCTGCAACAACTTTTGATATTGCTTCACCAGAGCATTCTGAGGTTCTGTCAAAATTGCCATCAGAGTATCCTCATCCAGAGGTTCAACTACAGCCACCATTGGTATTCGTCCAATTAACTCTGGAATTAAACCAAACTTCACCAAATCATTCGGTTCCATCTGCTTCATTAAATCTATGACTTTTTTCTCCTTGGGCTGATTTTCTCCTGTTTGCTGAACAAAGCCCATTGACTTTTTGCCGTTTCTCTGTTCTACTATCTTATCTAAACCAACAAAAGCCCCACCACATATAAATAGAATATTGCTCGTGTCGATCTGAATACAATCTTGATAGGGATGTTTCCGGCCACCTTGAGGCGGGACATTAGCAACAGTTCCCTCTAACATTTTTAATAAAGCCTGCTGTACCCCCTCTCCAGACACATCTCTTGTTATAGAAGGGTTCTCACTCTTGCGAGCTATCTTATCTATCTCATCTATATATATAATGCCCCGTTGTGCTTCCTCTACCTCTAAATCTGCTACTTGCAGAAGTCGCAGCAGAATATTCTCCACATCTTCCCCAACATATCCAGCTTCTGTTAACGTTGTCGCATCTGCCACAGCAAATGGTACATCCAATAATTCTGCCAAAGTTTGAGCCAACAATGTCTTACCACAACCAGTTGGCCCAACCAATAAAATATTAGATTTTTGTAATTCTACCTCATCTGGAGAGGACTTGCCACTTTTTTTTGCTTCTACAAAGGTCAGACGTTTATAGTGGTTATAAACTGCCACTGACAAAACCTTCTTACCTTCCTCCTGACCAATAACATGAGCATCCAGATAATTCTTAATTTCTCTAGGTTTCGGAAGTTGGGCAATTGACACTCTCTTGGCACCACTACTTTGCTTTTTAGTAGAGGTTCCTGGTCGTGGCATTGGAGGTTGTGGCCCTGTGGCGTTAGAGTCAAAAAGCTCCTCATCTAAAATCTCATTGCACAACTCTACACATTCATCACAAATATAAACTCCAGGACCTGCTATTAACTTGCGGACCTGTTCCTGAGACTTGCCACAAAATGAACATTTTAGATGGGAGTCGTATTTAGACATAACTTCCTCTTATTACCGAAAAATTGGGTTTAAAGCCTCGCCCTTGTAGGGCGACTTTTTATTTTATTTGTAAGTGAATTGAATATATGCTACAGTTTTATTAGTTGCCGGGGGGCACTCGGAAACTCGTGCGCGGACGTGGAGGGAAGCGTTAGACTACCGCCAAGGAAGCAGCACCCTGTGAAACGTCAACCCGCCGAGAAGCTACGGCTCAGTAGGAATCTCCGCGCCTTCAGGCCGGAGAGGATGTCAAATTGCAGGAACAGACTCTCCTGGTACAGGAAGATTCTGTTTAGTAATCACTTGATCGACCAAACCATAATTTTTAGCCTCTTCTGAGGACATAAAGAAGTCGCGGTCTGTATCAACTTCTATTTTTTCTAGAGGTTGACCTGTATGAGCTGATAAAAGTTCATTCAGCTTACGTTTATGATACAAGATTTCTTTAGCCTGGATCTCAATATCTACTGCTTGACCTTGAGCACCGCCTAGAGGCTGGTGAATCATTATTCTAGAACTAGGAAGAGACATTCTTTTACCTTTGGCCCCACCAGAAAGAAGAAAAGCTCCCATACTTGCAGCTAAACCATAACAAATTGTAACAACATCAGGCCGTACTTGCTGCATTGTGTCGTATATAGCCATTCCAGCGGTAACCGATCCTCCTGGAGAGTTGATATAGAGTTGAATATCTTTTTCCGGGTCTTCAGCATCTAGGAATAGCATCTGAGCAGTAATGGTATTAGCTACATTATCGTCTACTGGGGTCCCCAAAAAAATAATTCTTTCTCTGAGGAGCCGTGAGTAGAGGTCAAAAGCTCTTTCTCCCATCCCTGATTGTTCGACAACCATGGGCACAATGTTACTAGGACCGGAGTAAACTTGTAACTTGTTATAGATATCAACTAAATCATCAGAATATTGAGATATAACCATAGTACATCAGTTTATATATAAATAAATTTTGTTTTTACCGAAAAATTGGGTTTAAAGCCTCGCCCTTGTAAGGCGACTTTTCATTTTAGCATACAAGTGCTCAGCCCGTGAAAAGGTAAAACTCTTGAGGGTGCTTTCGGGAGTACAGAATTGTTCAGTCCAAAAAGGCGGTGGCTCTCATTGTCTCTGTTTGCGGAGGGTTAAGTGGTTGCACTCCCTGTGTTTCGCTCCGCGTTGCGCCAGCAAAACAGAAAGCCCTATCCATGAGGTTGGTAAGCCTACATCATAATCTTTGATTTGATGTAGGAGAATGTCACGCTGAATATTATTATGACTTAGCTTTACTGATATTGCTAGTTGTGATTACCCAACCATTCTGGAAAAGAGGGAGTAGGGAAAAAAAGATTATCCTGAAAAGCGTATCTTACGCTTCCTAAAAAGTGCTGTAATTTTAGGTTAAAATTGTTTCCTACATTCCGCACTTCAATTTGTAACATAAAAATTAGTATAAAATTCCGAGGTTGTTTAGGTATTTATACTATATAAATTATCTTCATTTACCTCGATCAAGAGTCAAATTCTCAGTAAAATATTAAGCATAAATACTTATTTAATTGTTAATTCCTACTGATCACTATAATTTTATTCTTACTTTTGACTTTTGAATTTTGACTTTTGACTTAGGCTTTTATGCTACATTTTGTGGTGCGGAATGTGGGTTGTTTGGGTTTATGAGACAGAAACTGGCCCTTCGTTGACTATCCGAGCGGCAATTTTTCCTACTGCCTCCTGCCTCCTGCCTTCTGCTTTTTTCAATGAGGATTTTCCACAGTAGCTACTGGTTCGGCCTCAACTTCTACAATAGTTTCTGTCGCTTCATATATTTCTGACTCTGACTCAGTTTCTACAGGAGTTTCTGTAGTTCCATCTATTTCTGAATCTTGAGTTAGAGTTCCTTCAGGTACTAACTCTACTGTGCCATTTTCTTCCAACCACTTGATTGTTTTTTCCTTTAGTAAGTCTTCTGTGACTACTTCTCTTAATCTATATGGATCTACATCCTTTCCCTGGAGCTGTTCAATGACTTTGGCCGACTCTGCTACGATCTCCTCTTCATCTACCTCGATAGATTCTTCCTTGGCCACTGTTTTAATAGCCCAATCTCTTTTCAATCGCTCAATTGCTTCTGGCCGCGATCGCTCTTCCATTTCTGGTAGTCGGTCACTGCTAAATAATTCTTTAACATCAATTCCATACTGGCTCAACTCCATTGCACTTTGGTTCAACATTTGAATAACTTCATTTTTAATCAAAGTTTCTGGTAATTCTACTTCCAAATGGGTCACCAACTCATCTACAATGGCAATTTCTTTATTCTGTTTTGTTTGTTCCTCTTTTTCTTTGGTAAATTTTTTCTCTAAGAACTGTCGTAATTCGGCTAATGTTTCAAACTCACTAATTTCTTGAGCAAAATCATCATCCAGCTCTGGTAATTCTTTTTCTTTGAGTTCTTTAAGAGTCATTGTAAATACTGCTGGCTTACCTGCCAATTCTGCTTCACCATATTCTTCAGGAAATTGAACGGAAATTTCTTTTGTTTCCTCTAGGTTCATGCCTACTACTCCATCAATGAACCCAGGGATAAATTGTCCTTCTTTCAACTCCATTTGAAAGTCTTGAGCCTTCCCTCCTGGAACTTCTTTCGGCTCTTCTCCCTCTGTCTCAGATGAAAGTATACCTTCAAAATCTACTATTCCCACATCTCCTAACTGAGCAGCTCTTCCTTCTACTGGAATTAATGTGGCCTTCTCAGAGCGACGTTCTTCCAGAAATTCATCTACTTGAGCTGGGTCGTATTTAGCTTCTTCAGCCTTTACTACTAATCCTTTATAGTCATTAACTTTAGCCTCTGGCTCTACATCCACTTTAGCTGAGAAGACCATTTCTTTTCCTGGTTCAAAATCTTTTACTAATTCTTCAAATTGTGTCACCAGGTCAAATTGGCCTATTGCATTGATTTGTTCTTGTTCTCTTGCTTTTTCTAAGCAATCATTGATGAGGTTATCTAAGGCCATAGCTTTAATATGATTTCTACCCAGCCTTTGTATCAATATTTGTCGAGGCACCTTGCCTTTTCTGAACCCAGGAATATTGGCGGAACGGACATATTTCTGAATTACCTGTTCGTAGGCATTCTTGGACATTTCTGGTGTAATCTCGATTTCCAGACCTATTTGGCTAGCTGGAAGTTTTTCCTGGGTAACTTTCATCGGCTTTTGTTTAAGTTGGTTAGAACTAAGTTTTAGATTATAGGCTATGATTCTAGTAAGCTATATAATTATTTATGGGAATCTTAACATTCTTACAAAAGAACTAGCGGGACGTTAAAAGCCCCTACTCTTAAGAGCTAACGATTATATGCAAAATTCTTTACAAAAGTGGGTAATGCCTATTATCAAAAGCTTACGAGCATTTTGTTGGTTTTACAAGCTTTGACAAATTGACTAACTCGCGTACTCCTAAAAGTTATTTTTTGTCGTTGCGATCGCAACGACACTAGGATCTTTATTCTCAAGTTGTTAGACCATAATAATATTTTATACTGATTAAATTTAGATAATAATTTTAAAGATAAATTTTTCTGGATTTTCCTGAAAATTAATATGTTAATACTCGATTATTTACTTGATGTAGATAGCTAAAACTGAAATATATTAAGAATAATTTGATTTTATTTAGCGATAGTCAGCAAGTAGAAAATTAATTGAGTAATACCAATTTTATAAATGTTTGCTACAAATAGGTAGGGTACTTTTTAGGAGTCAGGAGTCAGGAGTCAGGAGTCGTATGGGAATAGATTTAATACCAGTTTTTAGGTCATAAATTATCTTTTTTATCAAAGGGACATTTCCTGCATTTTTTTTTATTGCACTTATTATTCGTAACATTCTTTTTTCAAAATGGTATAATATAAAAAAAATATTGGTTTTATTAAATATTTGATATTATTGATGCTGTTTATTATCTAATTGAATATCTGTTATAAATGAAATATAAAGTTAAATTTTAATCCTTAGTTGATGAAAATTATCCTTATGAAAAGTTGTAATAGGAGTGTATATTAAATAAGCTAGACCATAGCCAAGCTTAATCTTAATAAAAATAAAAAATATCTTTCAGTCAGATAGATAAATTAGATCGAACTGTTAATACATCGAAGTAATGGCCATAAAAAAACTATTAAACTTAATTAAAACCATTGTAGAAAAATCAAACTATTGAAAAATGAAGGAGGACAAGAATTTGTCAGAGTTTTACAAAGTAGCAATATTAGGAGCAACTGGGGCTGTAGGTACAGAGCTGTTAGAATTGCTGCAAACTAGAAATTTTCCAGTAGCAGAATTAAAATTACTGGCATCACCCCGTTCAGCAGGCAGCACTCTAACATTTAAAGGACAAAACTTACAAGTAGAAGCTGTAACAGATGATTCATTTAAAGACGTAGATTTAGTGTTAGCATCAGCAGGTGCATCTACATCGAAAGAATGGGCGAAGAAAGCAGTAGAAACTGGTGCTACAGTAATTGATAACTCTAGTGCCTTTCGTATGGACTCTAGAGTGCCTCTTGTAGTTCCAGAAGTTAATCCAAAAGCTGCGGCTCTACATCAAGGTATAATAGCTAATCCTAACTGCACAACCATATTAATGTGTGTAGCAATATGGCCTTTGCATCAAGTCCAGCCAATTAAAAGATTGGTAGTGGCCACTTACCAGTCAGCAAGTGGAGCAGGGGCAAGGGCCATGGAAGAAATGAAAACTCAAGCCAAAGAAATCTTAGAAGGAAAAACTCCTGGAACAGATATTTTTCCCTATCCATTAGCTTTTAATTTGTTCCCACACAATTCCCCTTTGAATGAGCAGGGATACTGTCAAGAAGAAATAAAAATGGTTAATGAGACTCGTAAGATATTAGAAACTAACGAGATCGGGATTACAGCAACTTGTATCAGGGTACCAGTATTACGTGCCCATTCAGAAGCTATTAATTTAGAATTTGCTCAACCATTTAGTGTAGACAGAGCTAGAGAAATATTAAGTCAAGCACCTGGAGTAACACTGGTAGAAAATTGGCAAAAAAATTATTTTCCAATGCCAATAGAAGCAAGTGGTAAAGATGATGTATTAGTGGGGAGAATTCGTCAAGATATTTCTCATCCTTGTGGATTAGAATTATGGTTAAGTGGAGACCAGATCCGAAAAGGAGCTGCTTTGAATGCAGTGCAAATAGCTGAGTTATTGGTGAAGAAAAATTGGTTGAAGGTAAAAGTGGCAACAGTTTAAAGGGTGCAGAAAAAAAAGAGTATTCAACAATTAATAATGAATAATTAATAATGAATAATTACCTCTCCTTTAAAAGAATAGGCTTTAAACATTAATTATTCGGTAAAGTTAGTTCCTATTTCTACAATGTAATGAAATGGGTAATTAACAATAGCTCAGTCATAGAAAAATAAAAAAATTTACATAGAGTAATGTAAAGCGAAAATGATGTTAATCTGAAAAAATTAGGTCTAGTAATAGGGCCAAAAAAAAGAAGAAGACCTAACAGAGCAATAAAAAAACCATAAGGAGTGGAAATAGTGTGGTAGATTTCGGTAAAGTTATAACTGCAATGATTACGCCGTTTAATTCGGACGGTAGTGTTAACTATGAAGAAGTAGAAAAGCTATCTATATGGTTGACAGAAAATGGGACAGATTCATTAGTAATATGTGGAACAACAGGAGAGTCTCCAAGTTTAACATGGGAAGAAGAATATAAACTATTTCAAGTAGTTCAAAAAGCAGTAGCAGGAAAAGCTAAAGTAATAGCTGGTACTGGATCAAACTCAACAAGAGAAGCGATCGCAGCCACCGAAAAAGCTGCTAAATTAGGGTTAGATGGTTCATTACAGGTGGTGCCATATTATAATAAACCACCACAGTCAGGACTTTATGAACATTTTAAGGCGATCGCTCAAGCCACCCCAGAATTTCCAATAATGGTTTACAATATACCAGGGCGTACTGGTCAAAATCTGATTCCTGAGACTGTAGCCAAATTGGCCGAAATTTCTAATATTGTTGCGATTAAAGAAGCCAGTGGTAACTTAGATCAAGTAAGTCAGATTAGGCACTTGACTGCACCAGAGTTTAAGATTTATTCTGGGGATGATTCCCTAACTTTACCACTCTTGGCTGTTGGTGGTAGTGGTGTTGTTAGTGTAGCCAGTCATTTAGTAGGAAAACAGCTACAAGAGATGATAGTAGCATTTGAAATAGGTAAGGTACAAGTTGCTACAGAAATTCATCTCAAACTATTTAGCTTATTCAAAGCTTTATTTGCAACAACTAACCCAATTCCTGTAAAAGCGGCACTAAATCTGCTAAACTGGAAAGTAGGCTCTACTCGCCCTCCACTATGCAACCCGACCACTGAAGTAACTGAAAAATTATCAGCAGAAATGGGTCAACTAGGTTTATTATGAGTCAATTTTACAGGTAATAAAGTTTTTCAGAAAATTAAATATCATCAATCTGAATAATGATTTAGTTACCCCCTAACTAAATTGCTAAAATCTCTCTTTTTAAGAGATTACTTTTTCTGCATTTAACTAATGGGTATTAAAAGTCAGTAATGCCAATTTGAAAAAAGAATGTTTAGAATAATTCAGGGTAATAAAGAAGGAGTCAGTCCTCAGGAGTCAGGAGTCAGGAGGGAAAATTGCTTATGGATAGTCTCCGACAAGTCGCTCCGCGTCTATACTCCCCCAAACAATTTTGAACACCCCTGTTGACGGTGGGGTATTAAACCCATAAGGAAAATGATAAAAATAATTTACAGGATATGTCCCTTTGACTAAAAAGATGAATTACAACCTAAAAAATGGTATCAAAGCTATTCATTCTGACTCCTGATTCCTAAGAAATAGCCTAGCTATTTATAGTAAACATTTATCAAATTGGTATATAGAAGTCGAAGGAAAGGTGAGGACATATCAAAAGTTTAAAACTCAGACAACGCCAGATTTTTCCTTCTTTCTTCTTCCTTCTCCCTTCTTCCTTCTTCCTTATCTTTCAAAGTAAACAACAACAAAAATAGGATAATTATGACAAGAAAGAAATCATCATCTGCCCTAAAAATTATTCCCCTAGGCGGACTACATGAAATTGGTAAAAACACCTGCGTATTTGAATATGATGACGAAATTATTCTGCTTGATGCAGGATTAGCTTTTCCTACTGATGGAATGCATGGTGTAAATATCGTCTTACCAGATGTAACTTATCTGACTGAAAATCGCCATAAAATCAAAGGTATGATTGTCACCCATGGTCACGAAGATCACATTGGTGGTATTCCTTTCCATTTGAAAAATGTAGAAATTCCTGTCATTTATGGACCAAGATTGGCAATGGCTTTACTCTACCCAAAACTAGAGGAAGCAGGAGTACAAAATCGCACAGAATTAAGGACTGTTCGTCCCCGCGATATTGTCCGGTTAGGTAAACATTTCAGTGTTGAATATATTCGTAATACTCACTCAATGGCGGATAGCTTTACAGTTGCTATCACAACACCAGTAGGAGTAGTTATCCATACAGGTGATTTCAAGATTGACCATACCCCTGTAGATGGAGAAAATTTTGATTTCCAAAGGTTAGCAGAGTATGGAGAAAAGGGAGTTCACTGTTTATTAAGTGATTCCACAAATTCAGAAGTACCTGGTTTTACTCCTTCAGAAAGGTCAGTTTATCCAAATTTAGACCGAGTATTCGCCAACGCTCCTGGACGTTTAATGGTGACAACATTTGCATCTAGCGTACATAGATTACAAATAGTTCTAGAGCTAGCGAAAAAACATGGTAGGTTGGTGGCAACAGTAGGGCGATCGATGCTGAATGTGATTGCTCATGCTCGCAATCTTGGTTATGTTAAGTGTGAAGATAGTTTGTTTGTACCTCTGCATAGCGTCCGAAGTTTACCTGATGAAAAACTATTGATCTTGACTACAGGTTCTCAAGGCGAACCAATGTCAGCACTAACTCGTATTGCAAAGGGCGAACATAGGCAAATAAAAATTCGTAAAGGAGATACAGTTGTATTCTCTGCTAACCCTATTCCCGGTAATACGATCGCTGTTGTTAACACCATTGATAAACTAATGATGTTAGGAGCAAATGTGATCTATGGTAAAGATAAGGGTATCCATGTTTCCGGTCATGGTTGTCAGGAAGACCAAAAATTAATGTTGGCACTTACTCGTCCAAGATTCTTTGTACCGTTTCATGGCGAGCATAGGATGTTAGTTAAACACAGTCAAACTGCTCAAAGTATGGGGGTTCCTCCAGAAAATATGGTAGTGGTCCAAAATGGTGATGTGGTGGAATTAACTAGAGATTCTATCGGTGTTGCAGACCGAGTACCTTCTGGTATTGAACTGGTAGACTCTTCTCGTTCTGGTATGGTTGAAGACAACATTCTTAAAGAAAGGCAACAATTGGCAGAGGATGGTGTTGTGACTATAGCGTTGTCGGTGAATTCGGATGGTAAATTGATGGATAGACCTCAATTACATTTGCGTGGTGTGGTGAGTGCTATGGAAAAATCGCAAATGCACGAACTGGTTACCAAGACATTAGAAAAAAGTTTGAGTAATAACTGGTCTGAGTATGCTAAGTCAAATAATACTCAAGTTGATTGGTTTGGGTTGAAAAATGATCTTGAATGTGCTGTTCAGCGAATGTTAAGACGAGAGCTTCAAGGTCAACCTTTGCTAGTTTTCTTAATGCAAACTCCAGAAGCAGAAGATATACAAGATAGAAATGTAGAAGAGAAAGTAGAACAGAAAAAAGAATTGCCTATAGTTAAACCAGTGGGAAGAAGGAGACGCAGATCTACTGCAAAAGTAGCATCTTAAGGAGAAGGCAGAAGTTAGAAGTCAGAAGCGAGTGTGTAATTTTGAGGTCCCCTCAGAATGTAATACCATTTCTCAAAAACTTTTCTACACTTTCTTAAGTAGGGGAGTAAGGGAGTGGGGGAGTGGGGGAGATACAAACATCAGAATAATTAGCATTAATATCATGTCCGGATAATTAGTGATAAAAAAAACTTTCTCCTTCTTCTTCTTTCTTCCCTCCTGACTCCTGACTCCCCCTCCTGGGAGGGGTTAGGGGTGGGTTGACTCCTGACTCCTTCATAGTTTATTTATAACTGTTCAACCGGACATGATATAACTTGCTAATTATTGGGAATTGGTATAATATCGTGTCCGGTAGCATTGTTTGTGTATAAAATCAAGGTGACACTCTTGAGAAAACCTTCTGCCTCCTGCCTTCTGCCTTCCTTCCACTAAAGTCTAATTATTCAACCGGACATGATATAAGACACACTCAAGACAGTCAAAAGTTGTTTTTATAGCGAGGGTTTGAGCAACCCTCCAAAAACCCGATCGCCAATCAAGGCGGGGTTTTATATCAAATCTGGTAGCATCGGTGTAATAAGATAGTGAATCATCATTCAGAATCCAGAATTTCCGTTTGTCATCCTCCGCAAAAAGAATTCAGAATTTAGAAGGGAAGAGAACTCAGAATTCTTTCCGCTCTGGGTGAAGATGGAATATTTTTTATACCGAATTAAACGGATTTGATATTATATCATGTCCGGATAAGAGCGATCTGGAAAAAAACCAAAACTGTCACTTGCAGTACAAATCTTTTTATTCTCCCTACTCCCTACTCCCTACTCCCTACTCCCTTATTTATAACTGTTCAACCGGACATGATATAATATCATGTCCGGATGATTAGGTATAATAAAACTAAGGGGAGCGATCGCCATAAAGTAGGAGTAAGTAATGCCGAAGTTAGTCACGATTGAAAACCACTTAACAGTAGAACAGTTAGATCAAAGA
>NZ_JAAHHG010000730.1 GCF_010692555.1 Okeania sp. SIO3B5
ATTTGATAATGCAATATTTATTCTGGAAATTCCTTAGTGGTTAAATTTTCTGAGGTGAGGGTTAAGCCTATTTTTCTGAGTTTTTCGCCCTTTAATTATTACTATATATGAGCGCACCTTTTCCATTATATTTATAGTATCTTGTCAAGTATAGTTTGTCAAGGTAGAGCTTCCATTTTTTGAAATTTTTTCGATAAAAATTTTGAGCAATGCGCCCAGAATAAAAATCAATAGTGGAAAGTAATGACTACTATCTAATCTACTGCAATAAAATCGGTTTACCTCCTCATATTTCTTAGTTAAAACTAGGGCAAAAAAATCAAGATAACCAAAGGATAAAAAACAGTATTACTATTTTTTTCTTAATTCCATCTAATCTGTATTAAAAATCTCTGCCGTGACTTCCTTCTTTCTGCCAACATACTATTGACATTCTGGGAGATACTATTTAAAATGCAAAAGATTCAAAACCTGTATATTTGTAAGCATTTCCTGCGGAATGCTGCGCAAACAGCAGTCAGCTAGCCTTCTATGGTCGTAACTTTCCTACGGAATGCTGACATATATTTACTAATTATCTACTGATTCTGACTCTATCTAAATTAAAATTAATTATAAATCATGAGAATATATCTATATATTCTATCAGGAATTACATCGTCATTAATCGGCTGGAGTATAGGGCAATTTATCCTCAGTGATTTAGGCTGGTTACAAAAGCTTCCTGAATTAGCATTATTTCCTTGTGTAGCAATTTCTCTAGCAGTTGGTATAGTTGCAACAGATATATTTTTAAGCAATCCAACTCGATTTAAACGCAACTTCAACAGAGGTATAATACCGCTGAGTATTGCCGCAGGATTAGGATTATTAATCGGTCTTACTTCTGGAGCATTAGTACAAATATTACTCAATCCACAACTACGAGATAAAGTTATAACTGTACCCGATAAATTTGTCAGAATAGTCGGATGGATATTAATTGGTGGAGCAGTCGGTTTAGCTGAAGGTTTGACTTGGCGCTGGCGTAGTATAGAAGCAGGAGATAAACGACGTTTTTTACAGCGACTTACCATTAGTTTAACTACCAGTATTTTGACTGCTTTAATTGCAGCAATTATCTTTGAATGGATACGACAACAAATGAATGGAATACCCACAGCATTACAAGCTTGGGAAGACACAATAGGCTTTTCTTTATTAGGCGGTTTGTTAGGTTTAGTCTTGAGTTTTTCTACCTCTCCTAGTCATCTAGTTGCCCTCAGAGCAGGAGCTGGTTTTGAATATATTGAAAATGTCAATTTTAATCAGTCTGAAACACCAGGAAATTATCCCCATATACAGAAAGAATTATCACCAAGAATTAAATTTGTGAGTAATGATTTGGTGGATAAAATTGAGGAAGGATTATCAATTCAATTACCCGCAAGAGGTAAAGTGAAAATTGGTTCAGCTCAGTTAAAAATCATGGGCAGTCAACAATTTGGTGTAGATATTTGTATCCCTGGTTTGCCACTGCATATTGCTGACCTAGACTTAGCATCTAGCCAAACAATTTTAGTACCTAACCTCAAGTTTTTTAATAGAATAGAATATCAAGGCGAACCCTTGAAAGAAAGTACGCCAATCAAACTAAAACATAACGATTTAATTGCATTTTACGCTGAAAATGAGGGCTATAATGGTAAAAAATTATTCAGATTTGTCTACTACAATCGCTTCTTGGACCCGCAAAGTTAGTCTTTATTTATTAATAGTAACTTCCTACATTAATCCTAGTTTAGCTCAAGTAAAAAATGTGGAAATTATCGAAGCTATTCCTGAACGAAATGAAGGTAAAGTTACCCTGCGACTCAAAGCCTATGACCAAAACAATAAACCAGTAAGAGACCTGCAAAAAGAGAACTTTAATTTAACAGTTTGTCCGCCTAAAACA
This sequence comes from Okeania sp. SIO3B5, assembly GCF_010692555.1. Taxonomy (GTDB): domain Bacteria; phylum Cyanobacteriota; class Cyanobacteriia; order Cyanobacteriales; family Microcoleaceae; genus Okeania. The sequence goes on from NZ_JAAHHG010000730.1 coordinate 1,937, forward strand.
GAGCCTAAAACTAGAGAATGTAAAACCTTAAATCCCATTGATATTAATTGGAAAATCCCCCTGCCCGAAGAATTACCTCCTGCTTGGGTAATTGTTTTATTAGATTTTAGTGGCAGTATGAAGCAATTAGATAGTAGTGGAGAAAAAACCAAATTAGAAGGAGCGATCGCTGCGATTAGAAAATTCAATCAAGATTTAGTGGACAAGGGAGAAAATACCAGAATTTCTATTGTACCTTTTGGCAAAGGAGGTGAAAATTGTCCGGGAAATAAAGTGACGAAAAAAGAACTAGATAATTTTGTTTTAACAGGTAATAGAAAGGTTGAAAAATCTCTCAAAAAACTAGAAAGTCAACTGGATAATCTTTGTGCAGCTACAGATATTTATGAACCTTTGCGTCAGGCAGTACAATTTTTTGGCAATTCCGAAGATACTCGTTTTAACCCACGCCCAAATTCTAATTTATCTCAACCAAGACGTTCGATAATTTTACTTTCTGATGGCTATCATAGTATTTATGGAAATAGAGAAAATGAGCCAGAATTAGAAGCACAAGACTTTGAAAAACTTGTGTTTATGTTAAAAAGTTATCCTAATATTACTGTGCATACTTTGGGTTATGGTTTGACTCCCCAACAGTTGCAGCAAAAATATGATTTAGAGGAACCTCCTACTATTAGAGATATTAGTGTGAGAGGAGGAAAAAAAAGTAATAATTCTGAAGAGTTAACAGAACTTGCTGCTGAAGAATTTGTCGATCAAAAACGACTACAACAAATTGCGAAAGTAACTAATGGTATTGCTGAATTTTCTGGTAATGCTGAGGATATTTCTAGTAGTTTGACTGAATTTTTAGAGGCTTTATTTGATGAGTATCAAATTAACTATATTCAGCCAATAAATGCTGACCGTGGTTCGTTACATAATGTGCAAGTTAGTCTCAATTTACCAGATATTTCAGTAGATTCAGAACAACAACCTTATGTATTTCCTTGGATATCGCGCTCCCTGCCTTTTTTGACTAGATTTATCATTTTCTTATTTACTTTAGCCGTACTATTAGGAGGTGGTGTAATACCATTTTTGTTGTGGGCAAAATCAATTAAACGAGAGTATCAATGAAGAAGGAAGAAGGAAGAAGGAAGAAGGAAAAAGGAAGAGAAGTTAAAAGTCAAAAGTTAAAAGTCAAAAGTTAAAAGTTAAAAATTAAAAGTTAACAGTTAAAAGATAGATTTTATCAGCTCAAAATTTTGATGCTATAGTAATTTACCGAAATTATTTAACATTTAAAGGAGAGAAGTTAAAAGTTAAAAGTTAAAAGTCAAAAATTAAAAGTTAAAATTTAGATTTTATCAGCTCAAAAATTTGATGCTACAGTAATTTAAAGTCAAAAGTACAAAATTAAAAGTTAAAATTTAGATTTGATGGGTGCATCTCAATGCGTGAATAAAGCCAAAAAGTTATTGCTTTTAGGGAACACCGGAGCTGGGAACATGGAACAGGGAATATATAGGAAAAAAGTATTTTTGCCAATATGAGATGCACCGGATTTTATTAGCTCAAAACTTTGATGTTACAGTAATTTACCGAAAGTATTTGTGACATTTTTCAAGTGAATTGGTATAAGAAGGAAGAAGGAAGAAAAGAGTTGCCATAGAAGAGGAAGTTATACCATTTTATCTTCCTATTGTAAGCATTCAGCCGTCAGCTATGAGCTATTGCTTTTAGTTGATGATAAAAACTTTATTAATTCTCTTACTAAAAAAGTTGGCTCCCTTGCCCTTAAACCCACATTCCGCACTTCAAGAGCGTATCATTAAAAGTAGTATATAAATTTGTATCTTGGTAGGTGTTTATATTATGCAAATCATCTCAATTACTTTTTTCGTTCATCAAATTCCGAGTAAAAAATTTACGCATAAATACTTCTTTGATTGATTACTCAATCACGGCAGTCATGATTTTCTTCTCAAATTCTGTCTCCTG
>NZ_JAAHHG010000731.1 GCF_010692555.1 Okeania sp. SIO3B5
GTTTTGGTGCATCAACTTTTGTACCATCGCTAAATGTAGCAAAGGTTTTGATACCTAAATCTATACCTACTGAATTATCAGTTCTCAGTAAGATTTCTGGTTGTATTTCTACTACAAAACTTAAGAAATATCTAGTAGGGGCGATTCGCGAATCGCCCCTACAATCTTTAATTACTGTTACTGATGATGGAGCAGCAGGTAACTCTCACAGGCGATACAATTTTCAGCTTTCCAATCTTGGCGCTTCTAAACTTTGTGTTGACCAACTTTAAACCCTCACGAGTGTAAATCTAGCAGTTTGCTTTGACTTTCTGCTTTTAAATCGCGGAGCGTTGCGAGGAACGAAGCAATCTGGAGGTTTAACAGGTTTACCTTTTCTCTGGCCTTTAGTCGATTTAAAAAAGTTAGAGCAACGCCTGGTTTAAATCATTTAAAGATTGCTGCAATGGTATGTTAGAAACCTCTGACAACCATTCTCTTTCTTCAGTCTTTTTAGACTGAGTAATAAAAAGCTTTTGTAGTTCTGAATTATCAGATTTCTTTTCTCCTGATTTATACCTCTGTTGGCAGTGAGCTAGACTATCATTCACTCGCCACACGGACACAGCCAAATAGCTTGGCGCTCTCGGTATTTTTGTCCCGGGGTTGGATATATACGGTACTTAAATCTAGCTTTCATAACTTGACTTTTAAACTAATAATATAATAACATATTTATAGACAAAAATCAACTAAAAAGTCGCCCGCTTATGGGCGAGGCTTGAAACCCATTTTTCTGGTCAGAAGAATCATCCCTTGATTTTCTGCCCCTATCTTGCCCAAAATGCGCTCATTTTTGACCATGAAGAGCTGAAAACCAGATACTTTTTGCAGATCTGAAAAGGCTAAAACCAATATCAGTCAATGCTTTGAGATTTAATCAGCAAGCCCTAATTATTAATTATTAATTATTAATTATTAATTATTACCTCTCCTATGCTATTTGCTAGTGCTACCCACTGCTGCACGCTTAAATCTTCTGCACGAACTTGAGGATTTACTTTTAACTTTTCTAGTAATGGCAAGAGGCGATCGCGTTCAATAACTGCCTTAAGATTATTCCTTAACATTTTCCGTTTACTAGAAAAACCTAATTTAACTAATGTTTCCATTTGTTTCGGATTATTTGCCTGGGGTTCTATTAATTGAGGGCGTAGTCGTATTACTGCTGAGTCAACTTTTGGTGGGGGATAAAATGCCTTGGCAGGTACATCACAAATAAATTCACACTTTGCTAAATATTGGATTTTTACTGATAGGGAACTATAAGCTTTTGAGTCTGGTTGAGCGCAGATTCTATCCGCTACTTCTTTTTGTAATAATAAGACAATTAAATCATAAGTATTAGCAACAGGTTGGGCAATTGTTCCTAATAGTTTTTCCAGAATTGGACCAGTAATATTGTAAGGTATATTCGCCACAACTTTATTGGGATTTTGGAAAGTAGGAAATTGTGCTAAATTTGTTTCTAAATCTAGGGATAAAATATCTCCTTGTAACAATAAAAAATTTTCTACTCTGCCAATTTTTTTGACTAATTTTTGACATAAATCTCTGTCAATTTCTACTGCAACAACTGAAGCTGCTAGGGGCAATAAACGATGAGTGAGGATACCTGTACCTGGCCCAATTTCTAGGATGCGATCGCTATCTGATAATTCAGCAGCTTGAACAATTTTATTAAGTGCTTTTTCACTCCTCAGCCAATGTTGAGCAAATCTTTTTCGGGGTTGAATAGTCATAATATATAGCAGTCTTATTTGAATTGTCAAAAATTGTAGATTTGTAGGAAACATCTTAACAGGGAGCAGAGAACAGAATTAACAAAAAAATCAGTTAATTATTGATAATTTTAAAATTTTTCACAACCAATTTAGAATTACTATAGCAGTCAGGAATCAGATGTGAGAATTGAGGTTTTCCTTTAAAGTATAGAATATAGCAGTTTTATTATTATATTCGTTTTTTCCCTATTCCCTATTCCCTATTCCCTATTCCCTATTCCCTAAAGCAAAAGTCTCCAATATCTCACAACTAAAATCATATTGCTGTATATGTTTAATTTTGTCTACCTATGTCAAACTAATTTGAAATTTTAAATAGTTAGCCAGGTTGTACAAGTTTTTTGATTTAAAGGCTAACTCATCACACACTCGCCAATACTGATGTGTTCGGTTAATAATATGTCTATTAACAAGTCGCATTCAACAAAATGTAGAAAAGTTTTTGAGAAATGGTATTAGGGAGAGGTAATTATTAATTATTAATTATTAATTATTAATTATTAATTATTAATTATTGAACTATTCCCTTTTTCCTCCTTAAAAGATTTCCAAATATTTTGAATTAGCATTATTTGCTGACCAATAGGGAGATAGCGCTCAAGGGACAAAATATTCTGATCGTTTTGAAAATCTACAAAATTCTGCTGAAATGCCTCATAAATTTTCAGGTTCATATTTAATAGTTGATCGTCAACAATATTCAAAACTAATTGTTCTTGATTACTACAATTCTCATTATCCCTAATAATTAATTTACCTGGACGAAGAGCAAAATCACCAGAATAGTCAAATTTAATCCAGAAATCTACTTCTATATTGGGCTGAGTATTGTCTTCGTCAAAATAAATTTTTAAACGCCGTTCCTGAATATCCCATAGGGGATGTTCTTTTTTGATCGCAGGATTGGGTAGCATATCAATGTTAGAACAAACATGAACTTTATTTTTAATATTTTTTACCTGATAAATAGCATTGACAAATGTATTTGTACCACTAACTTCTGGCAGTGAACAATAATGATTAAAATCAATTATTCCTATTGAAGAGAGTAACTGTAAAGCATGAGGTAATTCAAGTAATGGTGGGTCTGTAGTATATGCTAAACCATTTTCTTTAGAAAAATCAATTTCTACTTTATATAAATTAGGAATACTCGAATGATTACTTGAAGTTAGAGAAAGCTTTTGTGTTTTTTCCTTGATAAACTTTTGGATTTCTCGCTTAATAAATTTAGGAAAATCCGAATAATACCACTGAGAAGCTACTGCTGCTTTTATTTTATTTTTGTGAATTATTTCTGCGATTTGCAGCATTTCTTGTCTGTTTCTTACAACTGCTTTAGGTAAAATAAAGTGTTTGACACCAGCGTCAATATATAACATTAATTGCTCATAAACTAATTCTGGCTTTAAAGCTATCTCAATTACTTGTCTAGCTTTTTGTTGGTTATTTAAGTATTTAAAATAGTTATCATGCCATTGACGAAAACTCTGAAATAAATAAGTTTGTGGTTGATTCTGACCTAAAATACTATCAGCAAATAACGAGGAAGTAATTACTGGATCGACAATAGATACTATTTCCCAAAAATATCCATTTTTGGCATATTTAGTTCCAATGTAATTTTTTCCATAACGTCCATAACCAACAATTGTTGTTTGAAAAGTTGAAGCTCGATCTGATAGATGAGGCTGACTGTCAGGACTTTTGGTGACAACCGAGTTTGGTGAAAACTTCAATCTTTCTGTCATATTAGTTTGCAATTACTTTCAGAATTATAAGTTAATTTAAACTATTTTTTTGCTGTTGTCAAAAAATTATCAGGTAGTAGTGGTTCGAGTGAGACCTGAGACATTTTGTTCACCAATCAATATATAGAAATATAGAAGAGCAGGATGGCTATATTTAGAGACTATGTAAGCATTCAGCCGTCAGCTATCAGCTATCAGCTATTGTTTTTAGTTTAAGATAAAAGCAATATTTAATTGTCTTACTATAAAAGTTGACTCCCTTGCCCTTAAAGTCTATTTTAATTTAGACACTGTCCTTAAGGAGAGAGTCTTGTTGCTGTTAACGAAGTTCCTCCGGAGGAGG
>NZ_JAAHHG010000732.1 GCF_010692555.1 Okeania sp. SIO3B5
AGTGACGGTACAAAGGTTGATGCTCCTAAACCACTTAAGAAACGAATTAAGAAGTTAAGAAAGTTAAGTAAGTCATTATCTCATAAAACTAAAGGCTCTAAAAGGTATGAAAAAGCCAGGGTTAGAGTAGCTAAATTCCATGCCAAGCTGAAAGATACAAGGACAGATTTTCTACATAAATTATCCACTGAAATAATTCGTGAAAACCAAACAATTGTTTTAGAAGATTTAAACGTTTCTGGAATGGTAAAAAACCGTAAATTATCCAGAGCAATTTCAGATTTAGGTTGGAGACAATTCCGGACATTCCTAGATGGAATTGCTGAAAAATATGGTCGTGATTTTAGAGTAATTAGTCGTTGGGAGCCTACTTCTCAAATTTGCTCAAATTGTGGCTTTAAAGGTGGGAAGCTAGACCTGAAGGTGCGAGAATGGGAGTGTCTCAACTGTGGTGCAAAACATGTTCTTAGACGAGAATGCAGCAATAAATATATTAGTCGCGGGCGGGCAGTCCGAGACAAAAAACGGACGTGGAGGCAAGCGTAAGACTACCGCCAAGGTAGCAGCAGTCAATGAAGTGTCAACCCACCGAGGAGCTTAGGCTCGGTAGGAATCCCCGTGCCTTTAGGCCGGGGAGGATGTCAATAGCACATCTTTCCCCTTCCTGAAGCCTTCCTAATTAATTGTTAACAAAATTATATTGACAAATATGACAATTTCTGTAGACCAAGTTAACCAAATAGTTTGGAACCATCACCACAACCCCTTTGAAGTCCTCGGTGCCCATCAGATAGAACAAGATGGCAAAACTGTAACAGTAATCCGAGCTTACCAACCAAGTGCTGAAGCTGTCTCAGTCATTTCACCAGTAGACTGGAAAGAGTATCCAATGGAGTCAGTCCATAATCCACATTTCTTTGAATGTGTAATAGACGCTCCAGAACTGGCCAACTATCAACTCAAAATCAAAGAAGGAGAACACGAACGAGTCATCAACGACCCCTACGCCTTCCCTTCTCCGAAACTCACAGACTTTGACCTTCAACTATTTGGAGAAGGAAATCATCATCGTATCTACGAAAAACTAGGGGCACATCTCGCAGAAATTAACGGAGTCAAAGGAGTCTATTTTGCTGTTTGGGCACCCAATGCTCGTAACGTTTCAATTTTAGGAAACTTCAACTATTGGGATGGTCGTAAACATCAAATGCGGAAAGGCCACACAGGTATCTGGGAATTATTCATTCCCGATATTGGCCCTGGAGAACACTACAAATATGAGGTGAAAAACTGGGAAGGACATATCTACGAAAAAAGTGACCCTTATGGATATCAACAGGAAGTAAGGCCCAAAACAGCTTCCATTGTTGTTGACCTAGACTCATATACTTGGAACGACCAAGAATGGATGGAGAAACGTCGCCATACCGACCCTCTCACTCAACCTATTTCTGTCTATGAATGCCACCTGGGTTCTTGGATTCATGCCTCTGCTGCTGAACCTGCTAAACTGCCTGATGGGAAAACTGAAGCTGTAGTTCAAGTCTCAGAACTCAGAACAGATGCCCGTTTTCTTACCTACCGAGAATTAGCAGATCGCCTAGTTTCCTACGTTAAAGATTTAGGCTATACCCATATAGAAATGTTGCCCGTAGCAGAACATCCTTTTGATGGTTCTTGGGGTTATCAGGTTACAGGATTTTTTGCCCCTACCTCTCGCTACGGTAATGCTGAAGATTTCATGTACTTTGTAGATAAATGTCATGAAAATGGTATAGGCGTAATTGTAGACTGGGTACCGGGACATTTTCCAAAAGATGGACATGGTTTAGCATTCTTTGATGGTACTCATCTCTATGAACATCCAGACCCCCGCAAAGGCGAACACAAACAATGGGGTACTTTAGTATTTGACTATGGTCGTAATGAAGTCCGTAATTTCCTAGTTGCAAATGCACTTTTCTGGTTTGAAAAGTATCACATTGATGGTTTTAGGGTAGATGCAGTTGCTTCTATGGTGTACCACAACTATATGAGACCTGATGGTGAATGGGTTGCTAACCAATACGGAGGCGTAGAATATATCGAAGCTGCTGATTTCCTTCGTCAAGTTAATCATTTAATTTTTGGTTACTATCCTGGTACTCTCTGTATTGCAGAAGAATCTACTGCCTGGCCAATGGTAACGTGGCCTACTTATGTTGGTGGTTTGGGCTTCAACCTCAAATGGAACATGGGTTGGATGCACGATATGCTGGACTATTTTGAAATGGACCCTTGGTTCCGACAGTTCCACCAGAATAATGTTACTTTCAGTATTTGGTATCACCACAGTGAGAACTATATGTTAGCTCTGTCTCACGATGAGGTGGTACATTGCAAGAGTAATATGTTGGGTAAGATGCCTGGGGATGATTGGCAGAAGTTTGCTAATGTTCGGGCATTGTTTGCTTATATGTTTACTCACCCTGGTAAGAAAACTATGTTTATGGGGATGGAGTTTCCTCAGTGGGGTGAATGGGATGTTTGGGGCGATTTAGAATGGAATTTGCTCCAACATGATGCTCACCAAGGAATGAAGCGATTTTTCCGGGATGTGAATCACCTCTATCGTTCTCAACCTGCTTTGTATGAACAAGATTGTAATGAGGAAGGATTCCAGTGGATAGATTGTAGTGATAATAATCATAGTGTGGTGTCGTTTCTTCGCCGCGCTAAAGATGGGAAAGAATTTGTGGTAGCGGTTTGCAATTTTACTCCTCAACCCCATAGTCACTATCGCATCGGTGTACCCGAACCAGGATTCTATACTGAAATATTTAATAGTGATGCTGGTAATTATGGTGGCAGCAATATGGGTAATTTGGGTGGTAAGTGGACTGATGATTGGTACTTCCATAGTTATCAACAGTCTTTGGATTTATGTTTGCCTCCTTTGGGTATTTTGGTGTTGAAGTTAGACAAGGAGAAAACGTTAGCAGTGATGCAGCAGTCTGAGGAGACAGAAACTGAAACTGAAACTGTTTCTGAAGGTTAATTACTAAGAGCAATTAAGGCAAAATAGTCTTGTGGAATGGGCATCTTGCCCGTTCCTAATATTTTCACCGCAAGCAGAAGTTATTGATAAGAGGAGTCAGGAGTCAGAAAGGATGAGAGTTGGAATTATCCGGGGATATTCCCGCATTTTATCTCTGCATTGAATTGAAGTAGAAAGTGCGATAACTATATAACCGGATTTTATATGAGACTCTGTTTGATACTGCGCTAAGAGAAATTAGTTTACTCTCGAATAACACTTCATCACCGGAAACTAAACAACAGTTACAGCAGATAAGCAGTCAAATTGAAAATATTAGACCTTTATTGGAAGGAACAGTAAAAACTGATGTTAAGGTTTCTGGAAGTTTGTTGGAACCGGTGGTGTCGGAAAAAGTTGAGACGACTGAAGTAACAAGAGTTGACAGGTTAAGATTTTAAAGATATCGCTACAAATTTTACTATTAGTCCAGAGTTAAACCAAGAGTTTCAACCTGTTAATTTAATTGCCAGTTTCTCTGACTTACAAATTAACCAAGTGGTGGGAGGGAAAATTAGTGGGAAAGGCGACGTTGTTATTGAAGAAGGAGTCAGGAGTTAGGAGGGAAGAAAGAACAGGAGAAGGAGAAAGTTTTTTATCACTAATTAGGGCTTGCTGATTAAATCTAAAAGCATTGACTAATATCATGTCCGGATGATTAGGTATAATAAAACTAAGGGGAGCGATCGCCATAAAGTAGGAGTAAGTAATGCCGAAGTTAGTCACGATTGAAAACCACTTAACAGTAGAACAGTTAGATCAAAGATATCGTTATGCTCGTGAAGTAACTGAGAAAATTCACTATCAAACAATTTGGTTATTGGCCA
>NZ_JAAHHG010000733.1 GCF_010692555.1 Okeania sp. SIO3B5
TGCGTGTGGGAGTGGGGGAGTGGGGGGGTGGGGGGGTGGGGGGGTGGGGGAGTGGGGGAGTGGGGGAGATTAAAGGCTTGAAGTAATTATAGAAATTATTAACTATTAACATATACTATATAACCGGATTCTATTATTAGAGATAATATTAAGAATTAATAATTAGGGTTTGCTGAATAAAGTTTTTTGGTAGGAGGAGTCAGAATTCAGAATTCAGAATTCAGGATAAATGGGAATTATAGAGGAGGTAGGAGCTAAGTTTTGTCCCAAGATTGTTCTACCATAGTCAGCCCAAGATACTAGCTTTTTGCAGCTCTTGGCACCGAAAAGCTGGCACTTTTTTGAACCCCAAAAAGACTAATACCTTTATTTATCAATACTTTGAGAATTAATCAGCAAGCCCTAATTAAAGAAGGCAGAAGGCAGAAGGGAAAATTGCTTATGGATAGTCTTCGACAAGCCACTTTGTGTATACAAACCCCAAACAAATTTAAGCATCCCTGTTGACCGAATAATTAATAATTAAATAATTAAATAATTAAACAATTTAGCTTTATTAGCCTCCCCTTTTAAGGGAAAAAAAATAAATTTTTTCCTTATTGGTTAATTCTCTCTCTTTTAGGGAGAGGTAATTATCCATTATCCATTATCCATTATCCATTATCCATTATCCATTATCCATTATCCATTATTCATTATTCATTATTCATTAATGAAGATGGGGTATTAAACCCGCCACAGAAAAGATAAATCGGAGTAGTTTTGTAGGAGAATTTCACAATGATTAATATTCCAGGTTACCAAATTCTTGCCAAAATTTATGAAGGTAATAATTCGGTAGTTTATCGAGGTAAACAAATGGAGGATAATCAGCCTGTTGTACTTAAATTTAATAAAGGAGATTTTCCTTCTGAAGCTGAGAATAATCGTTACCGAAAAGAGTATGAAATTCTTAGGCATTTGAATTTTTCTGGAGTTATTAAAGCTTATGCATTAGAGAAATATAATAATACTCTAGTGATGATTTTAGAAGATTTTGGCGGTGAATCTCTCAAAACGTTAATTACATCACAAAAATTTACTATATTGGGCTTTTTGAATTTAGCAATTAAAATTGCTGAAGGTTTAGGTGAAATTCATAGTGCTAAGATTATTCACAAAGATATTAATCCATCTAATATAATTGTTAATCTCACGACAAACGAATTAAAAATCATAGATTTTAATATATCTTCTGTATTAACTCGTGATAGTTATAAGCTAAAAAATCCAAATATTTTAGAAGGTACTCTTCCTTATATATCTCCAGAGCAAACAGGTAGGATGAATTGCTCTTTAGATTATCGTACAGATTTTTATTCTCTTGGGGTTACTTTTTATGAATTATTAACTCACCAGCTTCCTTTTACTAATACTGATGTGATGGAATTAGTTCATGCTCACATTGCTAAACAACCAAAACCACCCCATGAAATTAATCCAGAAATTCCACATACAATATCTAATATTATCCTAAAGTTACTAGCAAAAACTGCTGATGAAAGATATCAAAGTGCTTGGGGTTTAATTGCCGATCTAGATGAATGTTTAAATCAGCTACAAATGATAGAAACAATTGTAGAATTTACCCTTGGTAGTCAAGATATTTCTGATAGATTTAAAATTCCGTCAAAACTATATGGCAGACAATTAGAAATTGAAACACTAAGAGCAGCATTTGAGCGTGTTTGTAAAGGTAGCAAAGAAATGATGCTGGTGGCTGGTTATTCTGGCATAGGTAAATCAGCTTTAGTACAAACTATTTCTCAACCTATTATCCATCAGGGCGGGTATTTTATTTGGGGGAAATTTGACCAATTTCAACGAAGTATTCCATACTCAGCAATTGTGAGTGCTTTTTCTGAGTTAGTCAGAATTATTTTAAGTCAAAGTGAAGCTAAATTACATGAATGGCGAAATAAACTTTTAGCAGCTTTTGGTACAAATGGGCAAATTCTGATTGATGTAATTCCGGAATTAGAATTGATTGTTGGAACTCAACCAAAAATTCAAGAATTAGGACCAAATGAAGCTCAAAATCGTTTTAATATCATCTTTCAAAATTTTATCGGTTTATTTTGTCAACCAGAACATCCCTTAGTTATATTTCTTGATGATTTACAGTGGGCAGACTCCGCTACACTGAAGTTAATTAAATTAATGATGACAGATGTAGAAACAAAGTATTTGTTTTTAATTGGAGCTTATCGAGATAATGAAGTTAGTCCGACTCATCCTTTAATGATGACTTTAAATGCTATTCGCACTCAATCTGAGACTATGAATTATGGACAAATAAATCAGATAAACTTAACTCCTTTAAAATTTGAAAATATTAATCAATTAATTGCAGAAACATTGTTCAATGATCGAGTTTCAGTACAATCATTAGCAAATTTGGTAGAAAGTAAGACTGGAGGAAACCCATTTTTTGTTAATGAATTTATGAAAACTCTCTATCAAGAAAACTTGCTGAAATTTGATTCTGAACAGATTCGATGGGAGTGGAATATTGAACAGATAACAGCACTTGATATTACTGATAATGTAGTGGAGTTAATGATTGGAAAACTGGAAAAATTACCTCAATTAACTCAGAAAGTTTTAAGTTTGGTTGCTTGTGTAGGAAACCAATTTGATTTAAATACACTTTCGTTAATTTATGAAAAAGAATCTTTTGCAACTTTTCAAGATTTATTACCTGCTATTCAGGAAGGATTAATTCTACCTGCTTCAGAAGCAGAAGCTAAAAATGTAGAGTTGAACTTATATCCATTTTTAATTCTGAATTATAAATTCTTACACGACAGAGTACAACAAGCAGCTTACACTTTCATAGATGAATCTCAAAAACAAGCTTTACATCTAAGAATTGGCCGTTTATTCTTGGAAAATACTCCTCTAGAATATCGCAGCGAAAGAGTTTTTGATTTAGTAGATCATTTGAATATAGGCAGAACTTTAATTACAGATAAATCAGAAAAAATTGAACTAGCAAAACTAAATTTAGAGGCAGGTAAAAAAGCTCAAGATGCCACAGCTTATGTAGCTGCTAAAGAATATATTACAGCAGGTATATCTCTATTAGACGGGGATTGCTGGGATCAATACTATGATTTAACTTTTGCTTTATATAAAGAAGGGGCAATAGTAGAATATTTAAACAGTAGTTTTTCAGAAAGTGAAGCCTTAGTTCAGGTAATATTAGAACGGTCAAAATCAGTTATTGAAAAAACAGAAGTCTATAATTTATTGGTTGTTCAATATACTTTACGCGCTCAGTACGAAAAAGCAATTTCAGCAGCAAAGAAGGCTCTGGGATTACTAGAAATCGAACTTCCAGAAACAGATTTACAAACAGTCATTGAACGGGAATTTACTAAAGTCAAAGAAAATTTAGGCAATCAAGAAATTGCTAGTCTGATTAATAAAACAAACATTGAGAAATCAAAATATAAAGTAGCTTTAGCCTTAATTACAAATTTGATGGCATCTACTTATTTAACTTCACCAGAGTTATGGACAATAATTGTGTTGAAAGGTGTCAATATTTCTTTGAAATATGGTTCAGTTGCTGAGTCATGTCTTTGTTATTGTAACTATGGAATAATCCTCAATAGTTCTTTAGGAGATTATCACTCAGCATATCAGTTTGGTCTCTTAGCACTAAAACTAACTGATAAATGGGAAATTTCAGGATTAAAATGTAAAGCTTGTGCTGGATTTGCTAGGACTTTCAGAGGTATCTGAAGAAACACTGCATTTTATCCACACTCACAAAACAGGCGCTCTTCTAGAAGCTTGCGTAGTATGTGGAGCTATGCTTGCTAATGCTTCCCTTGCTAATCTACAAAGAC
>NZ_JAAHHG010000734.1 GCF_010692555.1 Okeania sp. SIO3B5
TCGAAGTATCCTTAGTTATTAGGAGCCTCTGGGAGTTGGAAACTCTCAAGTCCGGTTTTGAAACAGAGGTGAGGGATAGTGATATCCCCATCGACTGTAACTATCCAAGTTCTCAAATATGTTCAAATTGCGGGCATCAACAGAAAATGCCTTTAAGTATGAGAACTTACGAATGCGGACACTGTGGTTTCACTACAGACAGAGATTTTAATGCCGCTGTCAACCTAGAAAACTATGCACGTTAGTAGCTTGAGTTTCAAGCGAATTTAAGCCTGTGGAGAAGATAAGTTGCAGACTGCGGTCAGTGGTCTTCTGTGAAACAGGAAGCTAGCTCCAAAACCTATGCGATCGTGTATGGGTAAGTTTGGGCAAGTTTAGTAAAACGGATAAAAAGAAATATCAGGAGTGGTTGAAAAACCTTGAAGTTAAATCATAAAATCAAATATTTCTAATAGTTTTGGCTTTTTTGGGAGCTTATAGAAACCATTTGGTATCTATGATTATGTAGTTAAATATGGGAGATGGGGAGATGGGAGAATTTTCCTATTCTATTTCTCTATCTCCGGACATAATTTCATTAATGGATAATGGATAATTGATAATTACCTCTGGTTAAAACCGTTCTTGATTGAATATAAGGAATATTGTCTTTTTTTTCCCCTTAAAAGGGGAGGCTTTAAACCTGAATTATTTAATTATTAATTATTAATTATTAATTATTAATTATTCGGTAACGATATCTAGACAACATACTCAGCATAAATCAAACCCCAACCATGCAGCATCTCCCCATCTAGCAATAGCTTTACCTCAACATTACCGCTGACTTCCTCAATAAAACTATATTGACGCCCTCTGTTGTCCGGCACAACCAATTCCATCGCACTATCAAAATTCACTACAACCGACAAACGATCGCGTTCGTCTGCTGCCTCCACTCGCAAACTTGCTGGCATGGGCATACTGCGATGGGCAAACACGCTAGCCATAACTCCCGGCAACCGCATCGGTAACACCCCAGTCCTCGACCATTGCCAGTCGATCGCCAAAGTCGGTCCTAAAAAAATCTTCCGCAACCGATTACCCAAATAAACAAATATATAAGATAACCCCCACTCAGAATGATCTCTGTTAGTACGTCTATCTAAAACTAGAGTCAAAGTTCTGCCATCGGCACAAACTGCAAAAGCGACAAACCACTCCCAACCAATATCCTCCCCCCAACGAAACCTACCAAAGTTGCGGTCATGGTAGCAAAACCAGTCTCGATGGATGGGAAAATTCATGTCCCCAACAGACAACTCCCCCGCCACTTGCAAACCAGGCACTAAACCCCAACCAATGAAACCGCTACCGAAAGGAGAATCTTCTGTTACTAACAATGGTGTGGCCTCTGCAAAAGCTGTAAAGGCGATCGCCAACCCAGAACCTTCATCTTGCACCTCTACCCGTGACTGTCTGCCATTTATTTCTAAAGAAACATTCTGAGCTTGCAACTGCAAAGGTTCGCGACTCACTGTCCCCGTCTCCCATATCTGGGGATAAGCAGTGCCAAATGTTGCCAAGGTAGCTTCTGGAGGCAGTTCGACTGTCAGAAGTTCTCTGGGTACAGTAACAATAAAAGTCAATTGCAGTTCGCCGCCATTAAGTCTACCACTGAGAGTCAAATTCACCAAAACTCGCAACCCAGTTTTAGGTTCCATTAAAATAAAATGATACCAGTCTTTCCAGTCTAAAGGTGCTGACTGGTCAGTAATAGGAATGCGTAACTGTTCTACACTAGCTAATGTTCGTTCATCCATAGTCATTTCAGTTATCAGTTGAATTAGCAGTCCGAAGTCCAGTAGGGTGCGTTTTGCTCGCAACATGAAAAGTGGAACAAAGTGGAGCGTAACGCACCATTTTTGATATTGTTGGTGCGTTACGCTATCGCTAACAGCACCCTACTCTTTCACTATCTCCCCATTCTTCCTACACTTCCTGGTCATAGCCCAATACTCCAGTAGTCCAGTAGGGTAACAAAGTGAAGAGTAACGTACCATTTTTGATGTTGCTGACACGCCTAAAAATGTAGGTTGGGTTGAGGGACGAAACCCAACAAAACCTTGCTTATGTTGGGTTTCGTCCCTCAACCCAACCTACACTTATTGCACTATTTTAGATGAAACAGTCCAGTAGGGTGCGTTAGCAGAACAAAGTGGAGCGTAACGCACCATTTTTGATGTTGCTGGTGCGTTACGCTATCGCTAACAGCACCCTACTCTCTCCCCATTCTTCCCACACTTCCTGGTCATAGCCCAATAGATTTAGATTCTCCTACTATATCCTCAACAGGAGCTTGAGTCGGAGAGGGGCGAGTTACAGGTTCTGGTGCTAAACTAGCGATCGCTTCTAATATGGCTGCTATCCTGGGGGACATAACTGCCAACCCTAAAATAATCGCCTCAAACCAGCGATCGCCATTCATCCCCAGTTCAGCACTCAAAGCTTCCCTGGCAGAATTATTGGGAACTAAGCTCTGAATATTACTGTTGTCTGGCAGCAGACTCCACAACCATAATTCCCAAAAAATCAACATTCCTCCCATTCCTGTTGCAGCACCCATGGAATTAGCAAAAGCAGTAGCAGACGACTGACTAATCTGCAACCACCGAAGCACTTTGGCTGATGCTAAAGCCACTACACCATTTTTAAAGAAACGAGTCCGACTCAAGCGATCGCTTAACTGATTTCCCGTTTCACTACCTGCATACTCCCTTCCTATTTGAGCGAGAACTACCAATAATTCCACTACCAACCACCGCACTGGCAAGAAATTTAATCCAGGGAGTGCCGTTGCCAAAGCATAACCTGCACTTCCTGCCTTAGCATCAGCAACGGGTGTAGGACTAGCCAATTCAGCAATGGTTGCCAAAATATTGCCAATACGAGGCGATAACACTGACAACCCCAAGAGAATACTACCAAACCAGCGATCGGCATCCATCCCCAGTTTAGCAACAACTGCTTCTGCCAAAAATGGTGGCACAAAAATCTGCTTGCCTACTTCCTCCGCTTCTACATCAGTTCCCACCAAACTCAATAACCATCGTTCCCAGATATAAAGCAGTCGTTGAGTTCCCGGTGTCTGACTGCTGCCTCCTAAGATAGTATTAGCGATCGTCAAACTTTCAGATATCCAACTAGGGAGTTGAGCAGAGGCAAGAGCTATCGTGCCATTTTTATAAAAAACAGTGTGTTTAAGTTGTTCCAGCAACCTACTACCGGGTAAAGTTTGAGCGTATTCTTCCCCTCTTTGAGCAATAACGATTAAAAGCTCTGCCACCAACCAACGACTAGGAATTTTATCCAGATCGATAACCCCTGAGATTAAGCCAAAAATACCCGCCATAGTAGAGTCGAAAGTATGAGAAAAGCCTGAATTATTTTCTCCAGAAACAGGAAAGGTAACATTCAGGGGAAACTCGACAACTTGAGGAAGAGGTTGCACGACTGGCATAATTTCAACATCAATAGGAATAGCCTCTTCTTGAATGCCAGGAAATCGTAACCAAGTTTTTAACCTTTGCCCAGGCAACACATCCCCAGGAATGGAAGTTGTTATTGTCTCACTAGCATCACTGCCAGAAAATAAATAAATATAAGGCGGTTCGAGTTTTTGGGATGCCGTAATAATTAAATTGCCATTATCTACTACCCAATCATCTAAAGTAGGACGTAACAGTATAGCCTCCTTCATCCAGTTGTGAAGAGACATTTGCAGCACCAGAGTTGAACCAGGTTGCAGTTGGAATTGAAGTTGTGGAAGTTGCAAAGAGTTCATATTTGCCTAAATTTTGTAAATTTTTTGGGTAGTAGTGATATAG
>NZ_JAAHHG010000735.1 GCF_010692555.1 Okeania sp. SIO3B5
AATCAATACCTATTTGTTTCTGGACTGGTTTAAGTTTTAAATCCCTGGTATCATTGACTCTCAAAGACACAGACCATCTACTAGAGGGGTCAAGTTTCACTGTTATTGTTGTTGGCACACAGTTTTGCGGTAGTTGTCTACTCCATCTAATAGGTAACGGTTCAGAGCATTTAGCTAGATAGACTTGACCATCTTTCCACTTAAATGCCGACTTCGTAAACTCAGCACTACCACCATTCCGTTTTTTCTTAAAGTTAGGATATTTGGCACGTCCACTAAAAAAGTTAGTGAAAGCTGTTTGTAGATGTCTCAATCCTTGCTGCAATGCTACACTACTTACTTCAGTCAGAAAATCTAAATCTTCCTGCTTTTTCCAGTGAGTCAGCATAGCTGAGGTTTGTTTGTAGCCTACTCGTTCTTGGTGTTCATACCAAGCTTGAGTTCTAGCAGCCAAAGCTTTGTTATAGATAAGACGTACACATCCCAAGGTTCTCCTCAACAGATTTTCCTGTTCCGGAGTTGGGTAAAACCTAAATTTGTACGCTTTTTCAACCATCTATGATTATTTGCTAATTAACTTTATTACATTTTAACACATTGTGTATGAAATATCAACATTGATTGCGATTCATCCCGACGCTCCCTTGGAGGAGAGCGCGGGTCTTCTCGCAACATCTTGATAAATTAGAAACCCGGTTACTGAAATTAGCCGAGTTTTTTTGTGCATAACCTCTAATCAATCAGATATATATTGATTTTACATAGGTTAAGGTTTCCTTTCATATAGAATAAGGAAGAAGAAAGAGGGAAGAAGGAAGAAGGAAGAAGAAAAAGCTAGATTAGTAATATCCTGCTGTTTGAGCTATTTCATAAGTCATATCAAATCCGTTCGGGTTCGGTATAAAAAAATTTTCATCTTCACCTAAAGAGCAAATCTTTCTAAATTCTCTTTTCTCCTGACTCCTGACTCCTAGATTAACTATCTAATTACACCGATGCTACCGGATTTGATATCAAATACAGCTCGTAGTTGTGTTTTAGCCCCTCAAATACTTGTGTTCGGGCTAAAGCACAACTACAAACAGTTTAGATCGTTTGTTTGACATACTCCCGACGTTGCGCTAACGCGACATGACGAACGCGGGATTCTTCAGTCAGAAAAAAAAGCTGACTGCTGTTTATACAGAGGTGATGTCCTCCCCCTGTGTTTAGAACAATTAAAAATTTGGGAAATATCTACTTTTTCCCTTTCAGGACTTATATCATATCTAGATAAGAGCGTGATCAAAAAACTTTTTCTTTCTTCTTCTTTCTTCCCTCCTGACTCCTGACTCCTGTACGTCGCCAATCCGACGGCTCCCCTACCTGACTCCTTCATAAACATAAAAATATTTGTACTATCTACCCCAAAGAACTATGTTTCCTTCAAGCTATCCTGAAAATTCCGCCGATAATCTTCTTCCAACTATTGATGTGAATAACAATTATATCATACCCGAACAATTAAAACAATTAAATAGTTATGAAGAAGCAATTTTATCTGTTAATGATATCTTAACAAAACAGCAAATTGTTACAGATGAAATAAATTTCCCCCCACAAATAAACAGTAATATTACTCCTTACCTAGAATCTCAAACTAAAGTTATCGAAAACCAGTCCGAAATAGATCTACTAACTGGTGAATTCATTACTCCTCAAAGAATAGCAAGTCAAATCAACCCATTCCCACAGTCAGATGACACCTTGATCAACGCTCGCGATATTGGAGTTTTGAATACCAATCAAATTTGGAATGATTTTGTAGGTGACTTCGACTCCGTAGACTATTATCGTTTCCATTTGAATACAACCAGTGACTTTAACTTATTTTTATCTGGCTTGAGTGCAGATGCTGATGTTGACTTGCTCGAAGACAAAAATAACGATGGTTTTGGAGAAATAATTGATTATTCTCTTGCTTCAGGCAGCGCTTCCGAAGAAATAAATGTGTCTAATTTAGACCCCGGTACTTATTACGTTAAAGTAAGTCAATACAGTGGAAATACAAATTATAATCTGAGTTTATCAGCAACACCTTCATTTAATTCTGGATCTTCATTTAATTCTGGTGGTTTTGATAGTATCTATGGATATGGTTTAGTTGATGCAAATGCAGCAGTTGCTCAAACTATCAACGCACCAACTCCTTTTCCTGAAGTTTTTGATTTTAATAATTGGGATGTCGAAGCAATTAATGCTCCCGAAGTCTGGAATCAAGGTTATACCGGACAAGGTATTGTAGTAGCAGTAATAGATAGTGGGGTAGACTACAATCATTTTGATTTAGCAGGTAATATCTGGACTAACATCAATGAAATTCCTAACAATGGTTTTGATGATGATGGTAATGGATATATAGATGATGTTAGGGGATGGGATATTATCAATAATGATAATGAGCCGATGGATTTTTTGGGTCACGGTACTCATATTGCAGGTACGATCGCCGCTCAACAAAATGGCTTAGGAATTACAGGAATTGCTCCTAATGCTAAAATTATGCCTGTTAAGGTAGGAAATTTTGAGAGAATTTTACCTGATAATGCTGCTGCTGGTATTTATTATGCAGTTAATAATGGTGCCCATGTAATTAATATGAGCTTTGGGAGAGATTTTTATTCTCCTGTAGTAAATGATGCCATCCGTTACGCAACAGAAAGAGGAGTTGTGGTAGCTATGGCAGCAGGTAATGACGGTGGTAGTTTTCCTAAATATCCAGCTAATAATCTACAACAATGGGGAATTGCTGCTGGGGCAACAGATTTTATAGGTAGAATTAGTGACTTTTCTAACCGTGCTGGTTCAATAACATTAAATTATGTTGTTGCTCCTGGAGAAAATATTTATTCGACTCTTCCTAATAATGATTTTGGAAATCGAAGTGGTACATCATTTGCTGCTCCTCATGTTGCTGGTGTAGCTGCTTTAGTCTTGAGTGCTAATCCTTTTTTAACTCCCGACCAAGTGGAACATATGATTACTACTACAGCTAATCCTAATCAAGTTATAGTTTAGGGAAGAAGGAAGAGGGAAGAAGGAAGAAGGAAGAAGGAAGAAGGAAGAAGGAAGAAGGAAGAGGGAAGAAGGAAGAAGGAAGAAGGAAGAAAAGACATCTCCTACTTCGCTTCTTGCCTCTTCATATAGAATCCGGTTATATACTAGCGGATTCTATATGAAGTACAGAGATTAATAATTAGGGTTTGCTGAAAAAGTCTTTTTAAGGAGTAGGGGACCCACCCCTCGCCCCTCCCCCTCCGGTGGAGGGGAAAAGGGGAGTAGGGGAGTAGGGGAGAATTTTTTTGCCCAACTATGCGCTAAAAATGCTATAGCAATGAGCGCTGGTATATTTACAAATTGCAGGAGGGGCCAAATAGCTAAAAGTCTTATATTATCAGCAATTCATTCCCCCTGTTGCCTGTTGCCTGTTGCCTGCGCACAGCGCTATAACTTTTTGAGCATGAAGAGCTGAAAACCATGTACTTTTTCAATACCTAAAAAGGCTAAAACCTTTATCTGGTAATTATTTGAGATTTAATCAGCAAACCATAATTACAACAGTAGGGACGTTGCATGCAACGTCCCTACTAGGTTTTGCTTATGGCGATGTGGTTCATAAATTTGAAAAGCGCTGTCAATCAATGCAAGTGCGGGCATCTTGCCCACGACGGGAGTACCTAATGAAAGTGGAATCTGCTGTAATATATGTTGATAATTACATAACTACTTTCTACTCCCTCACTCCCTCACTCCCTCACTCCCCCACTCCCCCACTCCCCCACTC
>NZ_JAAHHG010000736.1 GCF_010692555.1 Okeania sp. SIO3B5
GCTGTTTAATTAGAAAATCTAAAGGCTAAAATGGAAAGAGGTTTGTTATGGCTGCCCCTATTGGGTGTGTTTATCTGGTTAGCTTGGGCAGGTTGGAATGAGTATCAAAAGTTGGAAGCTTACCGCGCTTGGGCTGAGTCTTTTGAGAAAGCTAAATATGATATTTATGCAGTATTGGGTCAGAATGGTGAAAGTATAACTTGGGGAAAAGCAACTCGCAGTGGCCCGATAAATTTGCAGACTTTTTCTTTACGGGATGTGCGATCGCTACAATTATTGGTTAACGATAAACCTATAGATATAGAAAATCCAGTAAGTCAGGGTAAGGTATTTTTGGAGTTTATTTTTTCTGAGTCTAAAAATATTAAAGTTCCGTTTACAGATATTGATTTAGCGATTAATTGGTATAGATATTTAGATTCTGTTTGGAAGGATAGCGTTCATTAATGGATAATGGATAATGGATAATGGATAATGGATAATGGATAATTACCTCTGGTTAAAACCGCTCTTGATTGAAGATAAGGAGATATTATTTCTTCTCTTAGTCGATTGGATATGGTTAGGAAATCCATCCATCCCTCGACCGCTTTTTTTCCCCTTAAAAGGGGAGGCTTCAAGGCGCGAATTATTTAATTATCAATTATTAATAATTAACAATTCGGTAAAAGTTTAATAGGGAGAGATTAGAAAAACTGTGATCGGGAATATCTGGTAGGGGGCAAGATGCTCCCACTGTTTTTGTTATTGAGCATTTTCCGATAGCATTTGCTATGGGAAAAAGTCGTACTTAATCAGTTCAATCAATCGTATCTGGATCGATATTTAATTCTCTTAATTTTGCTGCCAATTTTTCTGCTCGTTCTTCTGGCGTGTTTACCAACTTTTCTTCAGGGGTAAAAAAGCGAAGTTTTTCTTGTTCTATCCCCAAATATAATTTTAATTGCTGGCTCCATAAATATCCTTTTTCATTGGGTTCTATGGCTTGATACATTCCATCAACAAGGTGAAATCCAGCCAACTCTAGAGTGTAAGGATCGAACCAGAAGTAGTCGGGTGTACGAAAAGTATCTTGATAGATTTTCTTTTTTAAACCTTTATCTGTATCAGCCGTTTTTTTCGAGAGAATTTCAACAATAACATTCGGATATTTTCCTTTCTCCTCCCAAACAACCCAACTTTTACGGCTTTTCTGTTCTGTTCCTAAAACTACAAAAAAATCAGGGCCTCGGAAATCTTTGGATTTGCTTTGGCTAGGACTATAATAAATTGTAAGATTACCCGCTGCATAGAAGTCGTTGCGGTCGCGCCACAGCCATTCTAAACAAGTTAGCAATAATATTATTTGTCGTAGGTGCAGTTCAGTTTCCACGGGAGGTTCGTTACTATATAGATCGCTTGGAGGAAAGATAACATCTTCAGCAATTGTTTGGGAAGTCTCTAATTTTTCAACAGTTTTTTGCACAGTAGACATGAGACAATTGAAAAAAGTAAATATCTGAGTATATTTTAGGCTATTTCTATTAATGCGTCCAACCAGTCGGTTATGTAGGCTTGAAAAATTTGTCTTGGTAGAGTGATGATAGCGTCGGTGGTCACTATCGCAACATCATCACCATCCCTAATAGGGATTAGGGTAATTTTCCACCCGTTTCTGAAGGCATACCTTTGTTTGGTGAAATGCCGTTTCAATCCCTAATAGGGATTAGGTTAAGTTTCCACGGTTTTTTTGAATCTTTTCTAGCCATGACTACATAGGTTTCAATCCCTAATAGGGATTAGGGTAAGTTTCCACTATAGCTGATTTTAGTTCCCAAGAGATGCGTATTGCTTGGTTTCAATCCCTAATAGGGATTAGGGTAAGTTTCCACTATAGCTGATTTTAGTTCCCAAGAGATGCGTATTGCTTGGTTTCAATCCCTAATAGGGATTAGGGTAAGTTTCCACACAGGACAAGCTTATACCAAACCATTTGAGGTTCAACTGTTTCAATTCCTAATAGGGATTAGGGTAAGTTTCCACCCCTAATACCTGTTATAAGGTCAAGTTATCATGCTAAAGTTTCAATCCCTAATAGGGATTAGGGTAAGTTTCCACATCGTAATAGAGGGGATAGATGGCACAGGTAAGACGTTTCAATCCCTAATAGGGATTAGGGTAAGTTTCCACACATCTTGGTTATTCCAGCAGTATAGTTGACTGTATGTTTCAATCCCTAATAGGGATTTTGGCAAGTTTACACCAACAGGCACAGGTGGATATGCTCATAACTGTATGAAAACCGCGTTTCAATCCCTAATAGGGATTAGGGTAAGTTTCCACTGTGCATTTCCATCAGGAAGGTGGATGTGGATTGGAGGGTTTCAATCCCTAATAGGGATTTAGATAAATTTCCACTCGCTTAATGGTTCATTTTAATGTATCCCATGTTTCAATCCCTAATAGGGATTTGGATAATTTTCCACCTCAAAGTTTTGGTAGTACTAAGGTCTTTGGTTGAGTTTCAATCCCTAATAGGGATTTGGATAATTTTCCACAGTGATTGTCGATGAGGCTCATTCTCTCCAAAATGTTTCAATCCCTAATAGGGATTTGGATAATTTTCCACAATTACACATAAAAAAACTAGATTCTGAAGTAAGAGTTTCAATCCCTAATAGGGATTTGGATAATTTTCCACAGAATCTAAAAAATCAGATACGTTTTCCAAGCTTTGTTTCAATCCCTAATAGGGATTTGGATAATTTTCCACTGATTACATTGAGGATTATCAGATTACGGGATTTGACGTTTCAATCCCTAATAGGGATTTGGATAATTTTCCACATCAGGGTTCTAGAACCAGGGCTATATTTAATTTTCCAGGTACATTTGCGCGACACATTTATAACTATAGCATTTCCAACCACAGCTCCACAATAGGCAACAAAAAAAACAGCCAAAACCCTTGCCAAATAAGCATTTGCCAAACTGCGCGAATCTCTTCCATACCATAATATAACTCAAATCCTTGCCCATACATAACTTCAGCCATTTTTTTTCACCTCTTCTCTTCTACAGCTACCCATCCGCGCAAATCAATCTCTCCTCTCAAACTCACCATCTACAATATGGCCATTCCGGAAACCATTAAGAAAAAAAGGATATATTAATAGGAGTAACAAATTAAACAAAACTCTTGACAAATTACAGTTAGTTTGATATTTATAAAACCCAGAGGATTAAGATTAAATGGAATTAGGCGTAAAGAACACCACACAAACATTAGAAATTGCAGACTCAAGAATTACTGAATATTTTCAACGCTCCGAAGGTCAATGGCATTCTGAAAGACGCTACTATACTTTACCGGAAGGAAATACCCAAGAAATTGTTAGTCATTTAACAATTAAATTTCTAGAGCTAGGAAGTCCAGAACTTATAGAATTAGCCAAGCTCCATAAATTACATAATCCTGAAACAGCAATGATTTGTGGTTCATTAGTCAGTTGGCTTAGTCAAGATTCTGTATCAGGTAAGAAACAATCTGAAGGCTCAACAATATTCGGAGTTCGAGGTTTAATTTTGTATCGCGATCGCGGTTTTGCCACGAGTAACCCCATAATAGCTAAGTATCATCTATCTGACTCTAACACATTATGTCTTAGAACGGAGTACAATGGGTCTGTATTTGAGGAAGAAATTAAACAAATCGGCCATAAATACCGGACACGGCAAACTATTATTTCTCGTGCGGGTGAACAAAAAATGATTGGTCAATATCTAGAAAAACGTATATTTAAGTAATCAGAAAAAGTGAAGCGACG
>NZ_JAAHHG010000737.1 GCF_010692555.1 Okeania sp. SIO3B5
AGGGCAGGGCTGTTTCATTCTCGATAGACACGGGGACGCGGGGACACACCAGACACGGGGATAGAGGCTTTTAAGCGACGTTAAACCAAATATTCTCTCAGAGCTTAAAGGCGCTTATTTGCCGATTTTTCAGCAAATTTTGGCAAATTTCACTATTCCACTATTCCTTTATCTTCCGTTCTCTCGCTCATCGTTAATCTACAATACTTTGAAACAGCCTTGCCCTCCCAGGAGGGGAATAAAAAACCGATAATATAAGGCTTTTAGCTATTGGACAGTTCTTGTAATTTGTAAATATGCCAGCGCACATTGCTATATATCCAGGACTTACGCAAAGACACTATGTATAGAGTACAGTAACTATTGGACAATAGTTACAAGTACTATATATAGCGTATCTGCATAAGTCCTAATATCTTTAAAATCATAAAAATTTTCTATCTCTGCTGAACTCCAACTAAAATTGTTCCAACTCCCTTATTTAATATGGTTAATCAAATTAAAATTCGTAACCCACGCACTGGTATAAATGATTATTTTATTACCCAAGTAACTGTGGAACAAATTGCTACTAAATGCCTAAATTTACGTTCTGCTCAAATTGAGTGGGAAAAGTGTGGAATAGAACAACGTATTCAGGCAATGCAACAATGGAAAGAAATTATATTTTCTCACCGGGAAAAACTGACACAGGCGTTAATCAATGATACAGGTAGACTAATAGAATCAAAACTAGAAATTGACTCTGTGGCTAATAGTATAGATAGATGGTGTAAGTTAGCACCGCAACTGTTATCAACTGAGCCAACAAAAACTACAAAAATTCCATTTATTCAACTACAAAATCAATTTTCACCTTATCAGTTAGTTGGTATTATTAGTCCCTGGAATTTTCCTTTATTACTTTCTTTAATCGATGCAATTCCAGCTTTAATTGCTGGTTGTGCTGTGGCAATTAAACCAAGTGAAATTACTCCGAGATTTATCCAGCCTCTGTTAGAAACTATTGCTAATATTCCCTTGCTGTGTGATGTTTTTACTTATATTGAAGGTGCTGGAGAAACTGGTGCAGCTTTAATAGAATATGTAGATTTTATTTGTTTCACTGGTAGTGTTGCTACAGGTAAAAAAGTTGCCGAAGCAGCAGCAAAAAGATTTATTCCAGCTTGTTTAGAGTTGGGAGGTAAAGACCCAGCAATAGTTTTAGCTTCAGCAGATTTAGAGTTAGCAACATCAGCACTTTTATGGGCTTCTGTTGTTAATGCAGGGCAGTCATGTTTGTCAATTGAACGTATTTATGTTGCCGAATCAATTTTGACAGAATTTATTATTAAAATTACCGAAAAAGCTAAAGGTCTGAAATTAGCTTATCCCAATATTGAATCTGGAGAAATAGGACCAATTATTTCAACAAAACAAGCTGAGATTATTAGGGAACATTTACAAGATGCTGTGGCTAAAGGTGCGGTTATTCATTGTGGAGGAAATGTCGAAAATTTAGATGGTGGTTTTTGGTGTTTACCCACAGTTTTAGATCGTGTAAATCATAGTATGAAAATCATGACTGAGGAAACTTTTGGACCAATAATACCTGTGATGTCTTTTACTACTGTTGAAGAAGCGATAAAATTAGCAAATGATACAATTTATGGATTAAGTGCTGCTGTTTTTGCTGGTTCTGAAGCTGAAGCTTTAGGAGTTGCTAGCCAGATAAATGCTGGAGGTATTAGTATTAATGATGCAGGTTTAACAGCATTGATTAATGAAGGAGAAAAAAATTCTTTTAAGTTTTCCGGTTTAGGTGCTTCTCGCATGGGAGTTGATGGTATGAAAAGATTTATGCGAAAAAAAGCGATTTTAAGTAAAGTAAATTCTGTAATTAATCCTTGGTGGTTTAAAAGCTGATGAATGAATTATCTCTGGATAAAAGATTAATTGTTTTTTTGCTCAAAATATTACATACTTCTGTCTTGATTTTTACCTTGACTGGATGGCTCTTACCTAATAAATTGTTATTGATTTATTTAGTTTGGATACCACTAATGGTGATTCAATGGCAACTAAATCAAGGAACTTGTATATTGACAAATCTGGAAAATTATTTGGTAGGTGAAACTAACAAACAAAAGTCAGAACAACAGGGTCAATTTGTGAAATCTTTGTTTTTAAATTTATGCGGTTTTGTACCAGCAGATAACTTTTTAAAATATTTGATTGATTGCACAATTTTTTCCTGTTGGTGTGTTGGAAGTTATAGATTTTATTTGTATTATTATGGCTATTGAAAGGTGTTATATCAAGCCTCATTAATTAGCCATAATAAATTAGCTATCTTTAGTCATCTTTAGATGACTTCTGCTTTGAGCCAAGAAATTTATTTCTTGGCGGATGATATGGTTGCTTCAACGGTAAGGTAAGTTTCAATATATTCCCTACTCCCTACTCCCTACTCCCTACTCCCTTATATCAGACCTTTTTCTCTCAACTTTTCAATAGTTGCACGTTGAGTTTCAATAAAATGTTTTCGTTCGACTACTCCACTATCCATAGTATTAGCAGGATAAGCATGAAACTGACGATAACTTTCTGCATAAAGATCCCACCGTTGCCTTGCTAATAAATTTTTCATTCCTACTTGAGAGCGATAGCTGCGGAGAGCCATAATATCAATTTCAGCATAGGCCGCCATGCTTTCCCCTGCACCCGTTTCCGCTAATATTAAACCTCGATAGTCGATAATTTTGGAACCCCCATCAACGGAAGCTTCAGGAATAGGAGTGTTGGCAATACCTGCAGTATTAGCAGATATCACATACATCATATTTTCCACAGCACGAGAAACTTTCGCTGCTTCCTTTGGCGATCGCGCTTGCCCATAAACCTCTGAAGTAGGATGCAGTAAAATTTCTGCTCCGCGCATTGCCAAACATCGAGTAACCTCTGGAAATAAAATTTCATCAGAGGCAACCGCAGCAAAATTACCGATCGCTGTTTTGGCAACGGGAAATACTCCCTCTAAACCATAACAGTCGAGATATTTATCCCACACATCGTGGGGGGTAGGAGCAAACATAGAGTTGAGACGGCGATAGCGCAATACGATATTGCCACTGGGATCTATGAGAAAGCAGCTTTGAAAATATAATTCGGGAAAGTTGGGGTCAACCTCATAAGCATTGCCCCCTAGAAAAATATCATTTTTTTGAGCAATCTCTCCCAGGCAGTCGTAGATGGAGTCAGTCATTTCTAAACAAGCTTTATTTGCCCAACTTGTCAAAGACTCGGCCATCGGAAAACCTGTGAGAAAATATTCTGGCAGTAAAACTAATTTACAGTTTAGGCCAATAAAAGCTTTGCTGGCAGCTATTTGTTTAGATAGGTGGTTGATAGTTTGTTGAATCAGCGATCGCGCAGATTCTCGGTCGTTGGCCTGATTTACTGCTTTAGCCTGAACTTGAAGGGCCAAAGCCTGGAAAGGGGTCACTTGACGGATAGCTTCTACCATATTTTCCTATAGTCGTCCTCGCCATGGGTGTATAGAAAATCTCTAGTGCAGCTACGCGGAAGTTAAAAGTCAAAAGTCAAAAGTATTGATTGGTAGGGCTTTTAGGATTTTGTAACTGGTTAGTTATTTCTGCCATCCTGCACTAGGAAATTTTGAACAAGTAGTAAGTAGTTAATAGACATCTCCAGAAAAAAGGGAGTAGGGAACCCACCCCTCGCCCCTCCCCCTCCCAGGAGGGGAATAATTGATAATTTTTTAACCCTACTCTGTAGGGACGTTCCATGGAAC
>NZ_JAAHHG010000738.1 GCF_010692555.1 Okeania sp. SIO3B5
AACCTACATCTTTAGTATCTATCAAACAACCTGTAATTTTTACATCTTCTACTCATCCCAAATTGGCAAAAGAATTTTTATCATATTTAATAAAACCAGATAATTTAGGAGCTTATATTAAAGGTGCCAGAGGTCGCTATTTTCCAATTATGCCTCAACTTTGGGAAGACCCATTTTGGAGTGAGACAAAAGATCCTCATATTTGTGAAGCATCTCAACAATTGACTGCAAGTAAAACTCGTTTATTTAAGAATTCAATTAATCCTGCTTATTCTCAAGTACATTCAGAAAATATTTGGGGTAAGGCAATGCGACAAATTTTAATAGAAGGTTTATCGCCAACTGAAGCAACAGATATAGCCATTAAACAAATTACAGAAATATTTTCTCAGTGGGAAACTCGGCAATAAAGATAATATGGCAAAGTCAAAAATGAGGATATTAAGTCATGTATTTCTGGAAAAAAAGCCTCCTAATTGAGATTGTGGGCTCTTTTTTAATATTGTCGTTGATAACAATATCAATTGTTGGGTATACAACATTTAGTCAAGCACGAACATCTTTAAAAGAATCCCTTTTCGAGCGTCTTAGTTTTGCTGCCAAACTTAAAGAAAATGAACTTAATCGTTGGATATTAGATCGACGTCAAAAGATCTTAGCGATCGCCGAATTACCAGAAATTAATAACCAAGCAAAAATTCTACTAACAAGCAAAAAATCTACTCCAGAATATGAATCATCTCAAGCTTATCTAAAAACTTCTTTAACATCTTTTGCTACTAATCTTAGTAGCTTACAAGAAATTTTTATTTTAACCAGAAGTAGCAGAATTTTAGTTTCCAGTAATTCTAATAAAGTAGGCAAATATCAACCTTTAGTTCAATATAGCGAAGTAACAAAATCTACCACAGATTATTTGATTTCCAACTTTTACCGCTCTGCTGAAACAGGTAAACCTATGATTACCTTTGCTATCCCTATTCTCAGTGAAAATGGTAAGCAGCTAGGAATGTTTGCTGCCCATCTTAACTTAGACAGAATTGATAGTATTATTCGCGAGCAAGCAGGTTTAGGAAAAACAGCCGAAACTTATTTAGTAGGAAATATTGGTAGTAGTTTGTCGAGGAGAAATGTATTTGTTTCAGCCCAAAAATTTGGTTCAGAGGAATTTCCTGATAGTATTAATAGTCAAGGTATTAATAATGCTATTAATGGCAAGAATGGCCAAGGGTTGTATATAAATTATAGAGGAGTACCAGTTATTGGTGTTTATCGGTGGCTCGAATATCAAGACTTAGCATTATTAGCAGAAATAGAACAAACAGAAGCATTTGCACCTGCTCGTCATCTTGCTAGTTCAATTTTGGTAATAGGTTTGACATTAGCTTTAATCATGGCAATAGCTATGTTGTTATTAGGCCGTCAAATTGTACGACCAATTTTAGCGATCGCTCAGACAGCTAAATTAGTAAGTGCAGGGGATCTAACCCAAAAAGTGCCAGTAATAACTAAAAATGAAATTGGTTTCCTTGCTCAAACTTTTAATCAAATGATTCAACAGTTAAAAAGTTCATATCAGCAACTATCTGATTACAGTCACGTTTTAGAAACAAAAGTTGAGGAAAGAACCCAAGAGTTAACAAAAAAAAATATCGCTCTTGAACAAACTCTTCAAAAATTAAAAGAAACCCAAGCCCAATTAATTCATAATGAAAAAATGGTGAGTTTAGGTCAGTTAGTTGCCGGAGTTGCCCATGAAATAAATAACCCTGTGAGCTTTATCTACGGCAATATTGAACCTGCTAGAAATTATGCTGAACAATTATTAGATTTACTCAACCTTTATCATCAATATTATCCAGAACCAGGAGATGAAATTACAGAAAACAAAGAGGAGATAGACCTGGAATTTATCCAAGAAGACTTTCCCCATTTGCTTGGTTCCATGGAAGAAGGTTCTAAAAGGATTAAAGAAATAGTTTTATCCCTCCGAAAATTTTCCCGTCACGATGAATCTCCGCAAAAACAAGTTGATATTCACGAAGGTATTGATAGTACTTTACTAATTTTGCAAAGTCGCCTCAAGCCCAAGGCGGGATTTCCCAAAATTAATATTATTAAAGAATATGGTAATTTGCCGTTAGTCAGATGTTGGGCAGGTCAAGTAAATCAAGTTTTTCTTAATATTATAGCTAATGGTATTGATGCTTTAGAAATGTCTTGGGAACAATCAAATTCTCAATCTTGCAGTATTCAACCCTATATTAAAATTCAGACTAAAGTTATCAATAAAGATTGGATAGCTATCCATATTACTGATAATGGAATGGGAATACCAGAAGAAGTGAAAAACCGAATATTTGACCCGTTTTATACAACAAAACCTGTAGGTAAAGGCACGGGTTTAGGATTATCTTTAAGTTATCAAATTATAGTTGAAAAACACCAGGGAAAATTTTACTGTAATTCCGTAGTTGGTCAGGGTACAGAATTTGCGATCGAATTGCCAATTGTTGATTTTAGGGAGTAGGGAGTAGGGGAGCGAGGGAGCTGGGGAGTAGGGGAGCGGGGGAGTAGGGGAGCGGGGGAGTAGGGGAGTAGGGGAGAATTTTTTGGCCCAACTCTCGCTCAAAATACGCTCCTTTTTGAGGATGAAGAGCTGAAAACCAGGTACTTTTTCAAGACCTAAAAATCTAAAACCTTTACCTGTAAATGCTTTGAGATTTATTCAGCAAGCCCTAATTAGTGACAAAAAACCTTTTCCCTTCTAACCTCTTCTTTCCTTCCTTCTGCCTCCTGCCTTCTGCCTTCTGCCTTACCTCCTCCAAAGTGTAAGTATTCAACCGGACACGATCTAACATGACAAAACAAAAACGAGTGCTGATTTTGGGAGGCACTGGAAATGGATGGAAACTGGCAGCTTTAGCTACTAAAATACCAGGGTTAGAGGTAATCAATTCTCTAGCTGGCCGCACTCGTCAACCTTCGATCAAATCTACCCATACAAGAATAGGGAGTTTTGGTGGTGTACCAGGGTTAACAGAATATCTACGGGTGCAAAAAATAGATTTGCTAATTGACGCAACTCATCCTTTTGCCGTTCAAATTTCTTGGAATGCAGCGATCGCTACTTCAGAATTGAATATTCCTCATTTGATGTTCATCTCCCCACCATGGGAAAAAACAGAAGGCGATCGCTGGGTGGAAGTTGAAAATAACGAAACTGTTATCGAAATTTTACCAAAATTAGCTCAACGAATATTTCTAAGCATCGGTCGTCAAGAGTTAGCAAGTTATGCTCATCTCCACAACCTCTGGTTTTTAATGCGGACGGTAGATCCACCTCAACTAAATGCCTCAATACCCCCAGGAAAACTATTGACTAAACGCGGACCTTTTTCCTTATTAGAAGAGCGATCGCTTTTAGAGAAATATAATATTGAGGCGATCGTTAGTAAAAATAGTGGTGGCGATGCTACATACCCCAAAATTATTGCGGCACGGGAATTAGGTATTCCAGTGGTAATGATTCAAAGACCTCCTCTTCCTGATGGAAAAAAGGTAACTGATGTAGAAAGTGCAGTCTCTTGGATCGGAAATTATATTTATTAGGACTTACGGATGAGCGCTATTGGTAGCTATTAGTAGTGGACTGACACGCCTAAAAATGTAGGTTGGGTTGTAGCTTGCACACCAAGTAGCGGTACGGCAGTGCCCGAAGGGAAACCCAACAAAACCTTACTAATGTTGGGTTTATCCTAACGGATAAGCTCCGC
>NZ_JAAHHG010000739.1 GCF_010692555.1 Okeania sp. SIO3B5
TGCGATAGTCAACCCAAAATCCTAGCTTTTTGAGTTCCCTAGAACGAAAACCTTGTACTTTTTCAAGACCCAAAAAGGCACTTACCTTTATCTGTCAATGCTTTTATATTTATTCAGCAAGCCCTAAATATTTAAACAATCATTAGACATCTCCAGAAAAGAGGGAGTAGGGAGTAGGGAGTAGGGGTAAATAATTGATAATTTCTTTAGGATAATTGATTTGATTTTTTATTATTGGAGATGTCTATTGATATAAATTAATGAGTTTAACTTTACAAGCAGTAATAACTTTATCCGTGATAGTTTTAATCCCATTCTAGTTTTTCTCTCTTATCTTGATAGAAATCGGGGTCATTTCAATTAGGCGCAGCATGACCTAGGAAAGTATTGGGATTGAAATCTGGAATATTCTCTTTTTCTTGGTCGATTTGATATGGCACAGGTTTCCTCGTAATACCCTACGAGAATATCCGAATATCGACCGTTTTTTATTCCCTTAAAAGGGGAGGTTTTAGACCACAATTTTTCGGTAATAGATTGGGGTTAAGAGCAAACTTAATAGCTGGTAATTATAATTACGATTTAGCTGATTGAGTAAAAAAAAATCTATTAAATTTCTAATTAGGGTTTGCTGAAAAAGTTTTTTTGCTGGGGTAGGAGAAAGGAGAAAGGAGAAATGGGAATGTAGAGGAGGTAGGAGTAAGAATTGTCTCTCAATTTTTCTGCCATAATCATCCCAAAATACTAGCTTTTTGAGCTTTTTCCACCGAAAAGCTGGTACTTTTTTTCAACTCTAAAACTAATATCAGTCAATACTTTTAGAATTAATCAGCAAACCCTAATTAGTTGAGCTGTTAATCATTAGCTGATTTTTTAAGTATGCCGATTTTTAATGACTTGGCTAGGGAGCGATCGCTCAATATCAATGATGAAAATGTAAATACACTTGGCATAAACTTGTTACTACTCAAAACTATTCTGTTTTTGACCATTTTCTTTCTGCAGTCCAATGCCTATCTGATGATTGATATATTTTTACTTCTTTAATACCAGCATCTTTAACTATTTTTTCTACTTCAACAATCGTTAGAGCAGCTTGCAAAGAATCTCTAAATAATTTCTGTTGATGTTGATTACAATCTCTAGCGTATTTGTTTACAAGTTCCTCTTTTAATTCTGGAGTTTCTGGACGAAGTAAGTCTCGTATAAATATTCCACCTTGAGGCTGCAAAACTCTTTTAACTTCTTGAAATAATAGTAATGGCTCTGATAAATGGTGAACAATACTGTTAGAAATTACCATCTCAAAACTATGTTCTGAATAGGGTAATTTTTTGGCATCTACTAATTCTAATTTGACCTGTGATTGTAATTGTGCTTTTTCAATATTTCTCTCTCCAATAGTCAGCATATTTTTTGATAAATCAATGCCAATTATTTGCCATTCTGGTTGTTGCTGACATATTAATATCGGTATTCTGGCAGTACCAGTACCGACATCAAGAACTAATCCTTTTTTTGGGCCGATTTCTATAGAACTTTCTGCAAAGGCTTGATTGACTTGCAAAAAGTCCATTGAGTCATATTCTTCTGCTTCTTCCCATGTGTCCATGACCTCTGGTTCTAATATTCTGTCCATAATTTTTTCTGTTTCAGTGCAATTCTTACCTATAGCCAAAACAACAATACATAAATCTAGTTTTTTGTCAAATTTTCGATCTTTATTGTTAAGCTGTCTCTAGAAAAATTGTTTTTTCCTCCAACAAATTAAAATTAAAATTACTTAACATAATACGATTTAAATATAACTTGCAGAGTTTTTTTACAAATTAATTACACCAATCCTGTGACTATAAAAATCATATCATGGACTGCAAATTAATTGACATACTCCCGGATCAAATCTAGCGATTATGATGCGGGATTCTCATCATTGATGATTCTACATTCATTGAGATGACTTACATTAACAATATTGCTATTATCAATCCAGCGGTCAAACTCTCCTGTAGCGTTTGGGATTTTGTCCCCAGTTTCCGAGTGCCCCTCGGTACTGTTAAATATCACTCCCAACATCTCCATCCCTTTAGCTAGAATATTTCTTGCTGCGTTATGGTCTCTATCTGCTATATAACCGCAATGTAAGCATTTATGAGTTCTAATAGACAATGATTTTTTTACCGTTCGACCACAATTTGAACATTCTTGAGATGTGAAATGGGGAGGTACTGCTACACAAACAATTCCGTGTAACTTAGCGTAATACTCAAGCCATTTTGTAAATTGATGCCAACTTGCATCAGATATTGACTTAGCTAAATGATGGTTTTTAACTAAATTGGCAATCTTCAAATCTTCGTATACTACCAGATCGTTAGATTGGATTAACGCCCGTGCAGTTTTTATTGCATGGTCTTCACGTTGTCTACTAATTTGAAGATGTTTTTTAGCTAATTGAATCCTTGCTTTGTGGTAATTATTTGATTGAGTTTTACCTTTTTTATGGCGACGCGATACTCTCCGTTGTAGTTTTTTCAGCCTTTTTTCTGAGTTTCTCAGGTACTTAGGATTATTAATCGCTTTACCGTTACTATCAGTATAAAAAGCATTTAAACCTAAGTCTATTCCTACTGAATCACCTTGAAAATTATGACTTTCTTTTCTCTCAATATCAACTAAAAACTGGCAATAATAACCATCTGCACGCCTGATAACTCTAACTCTATTTATTTGTTGTTCTGAATACCAAACTAAATCACGGCTAGTCCACAATTCAAATTTACCTGCTTTAAAACCATCTTTGAACTCAATTGTTTTTCTGTCTGGCGATAATTTATAACCAGAAGTTTTATATTCTACTGAACGGGTAAATTTTTTAAATTTTGGGTAGCCTTTTTTCCCTGGTTTATTTAGCTTGCAATTTTGGTAAAACCTGTTTATTGATTGCCATGCTCTGTCAGCAGATGCTTGTCTTGCTTGAGAGTTTAGTTTTTTAGCCCAAGGAAAATTATTGTCTTTTGCTAGCACAGCACAAAGTTTTTGTAAGTCGTTCCGTTTGACGTTTTTATTGTCTATCCAATAGCGCAAACAACTATTCCTAATGAATTGACCTGTAAGAATCATTTCATCTAAAACTTTGTATTGATTTTGACTGCCTTTTAACTTGGCCTCAATTACTAACAAAATACAACTAATTTCTTAACTACATTTACTATTATCAATAATTTTACCTGCAATGTCAACCGGGTAAACTATAGATATTTGTATCTAATTGTGACATCGAATCACAATATATATACCTACTATTCATCCCAGCACTAAATTAAAATTATAGTGCTGGCCTTCTGGTAGTTTTAGGTAAATTCGTCAAATAATTGAGAATAATGTCAATAACTAGCCAACTTTACGTTTATTCATAATTCACTTAACATAACAATTTTAAAATTATCTCTTCAGAAATATTTGTTTTAATAATATAAACAACAGTAAGTCGGCAAAATTAAACGTAAACCAGAAAACATATAGCACTTTACGCTGGTGCTATAGATTAAGATTTGACATACTCCCCGGCGTAAACGCACGGGGATTCTCCTGGAACCAGGATTCTTGGTTCAATGAGTCCACTTAAACTAAACACCTTACAGCATCTAGTCCAGAGATGGTTCTCACGCCTGCGCGTTCGCTCTATTGCCTCTTTCAGAGGAGCTGCGCTATCAAGAGCCTGTTGACCTATGCCCTACGGTACAGTTTAAACCTTAAAAAAAACTTTG
>NZ_JAAHHG010000074.1 GCF_010692555.1 Okeania sp. SIO3B5
TTCTAGCAAGCAGGGGAGCAGGGGACCCTCCCCTGCTCCCCTGCTTGCTAGAAGGTTTTCAGGAGTTCCTTATAAGGGATAGCTTAAAAGGGGAGGCTTTAGACCTTATTTTTTGGTAAATACAGGCCGATAATATTTAATTTACTGTCTTCTGCCGCGATTGCTTTACCTATATTTTAAAGCTAGACACACTACTACAGACTTCTCGCAATGAATGTTAAATATAGCAATCAGGAATCAGATGTGAGAATTGAGGTGTTCCTTTAAAGCATAGAATATAGCAGTTTTCTTATTTTTATGTATTCGTTTCTCCCCTATTCCCTATTCCCTATTCCCTAGAATAAAAGTCTCCAATATCTCACAACTAAAATCATATTGCTATATGTTATATTGAATTTAATTTTATATTTTTCCTATTTTTAGTAGTGCCGATCGCTCTTTGGAAAAAACTGTTCGATTTACTGAATTTTAAAAAAGTAAAGTGTAGAACTCATGCTAGATAAAATAATACCAGATAATATCTTTAAGACAATAGTTAATGTTGCTAAATCTGCTGTGCCTCAAATGCTCAATGCAGCTCAAAGAAATGAAATTGTTGTCAAAACTTTAAAGCAATTAAAATTTGACCCCACACAGCCTCCGAAAGATGTTGATGGTGTTTATGTTTATGCTTTGGTGGAATATGGCGTGGGTAAGGATGAGCCAATTTTGAAGCTTTTTCGGGAAAAGGAAATAAAAAATGCTTTTTGGAGTGCCTATTCTGCTAATTCTCCTATTAGTTTCTGGAATAAGGTTGATGAATTTATTCAGTCTTCTGCTTTGGGGGATGAAATAAAAGAATCTCAGGTTGATGTTCGGTCAGAATTAGAAGAGTTTGGTCGAGTTTTTATTAGTGTGGCAAAGCGGACTAAATCTCAAGAATTTCGGCCTTATCCAGATTGGAATTTTGATGAATATCCAGCGGAATTTAAGTCTTTAATTATGGAAAAAATTAAGGCTTTTTGTGGTCGGGAATTTGTGTTTAAGGAATTTGAGAATTTTATTAGGGATAATTCTAACGGTTATTTTACTTTAGTTGGAGATGCGGGGATGGGGAAAAGTGCTATTGCTGCTAAATATGTTTATGACCATAAATGTCCCTGTCATTTTAATGTTCGTGCTGATGGTCGTAATAAACCAGACTTTTTTCTGAAGAGTATCCGCAAACAATTAATTAGACACTACGGGTTGCAAAATGCTGATAACGTTGCTTTGTCAACTTTGCTGCAAAAGGTTAGTGAAAATCTTGGGGGGCAAAAGTTGGTTATTGTGGTTGATGCTTTGGATGAGGTGGAGCAAAGTGGAGGCGGTAATATTCTCGATTTTCCGACGACGCTGCCTGATGGGGTTTATTTTTTCTTGACTAGACGACCTTATGAACGCGAGAACAAACGTTTGAATGTTTCTCCTGGGGTGGGGATGAAAGAATTAGATTTGAGGGCGAGTGAATATCAGGGTTTGAGTCGGGATGATGTGAAAAAATATATCGGTTTTATGTTGAATGCAGATCCAGACTATGGGGTTCAGTTGCAAAAATGGGTGCAGGAGCGGGATATGAGAAAGGAAAATTTTATCGAGCAGGTGGCAGACAAGAGTGAAAATAATTTCATGTATCTGCGTTATGTGTTACCGGATATTGCTAAGGGTTTTTATCCAGATTTGAGTTTGAGGGAATTGCCTGATGGTTTGCAAGATTATTATCAACAACATTGGGTGCGGATGGGAATGGAGGATAAACCCCAGAAAGATAAGGTTATTGTTTTGTTTATTTTGGTGGAAAGTCGGACGTTGCCTACTCTGGAAATGATTGCTGGATGGGCGCAAGAGGATGAGTCTGATGTGGAAGATGTTCTGAAAGAGTGGGTGGAATTTTTGAGTAAGCAGGAAGTTGAGGGGGAAATTTGCTACAGCATTTATCATGCTAGTTTTCTTGATTTTCTCAAGGGGAAAAGGAAGTTGGATAGTACTCGGAAGTTGTTTGAGGAAGTGAATGCAAGGATGGCGGATGATTTATATTCAGATGTTTAGAGGTTGTTCTGGAAGTGCTACATGGAACTGAATTATACGCCATCTGTAGGGGCGAATGGCATTCGCCCTTACTAGATATAGTCGTTCTGTATAAGTCTTGAGTTTCTTAGACACCCCCTACCCAACAATATTTCAACAATACATTCGACAAAAAAGTGAATGGACAGATGGCAGATGATTTATGTTCAGATGTTTAGATAGTATATTATTATGGGAAAATTTGCTGAAAAATTAGCTTCTGCAACGCCTGCGCGTCAACGTGCGATGTTGGGTAATATTCATACTCTGGTGGGGTCAAAGCAATTAGAGAAGTATTACAAACTCCTGACTAATTTTGATTTCTTGGCAGCAAAGGTGCA
Organism: Okeania sp. SIO3B5; assembly: GCF_010692555.1. GTDB lineage: Bacteria > Cyanobacteriota > Cyanobacteriia > Cyanobacteriales > Microcoleaceae > Okeania. The sequence continues at coordinate 2,427 of NZ_JAAHHG010000074.1, forward strand.
ACATTCTGAGTTTGGGGTGCAGGCGTTGATTGAAGATTACGATCTGGTTGAGTATAACAATGAAAAAGTTAAAACTTTGAAGTTAATTCAAGGAGCATTGCGACTGTATGCTCATGTTTTGGAAAGGGATGGAGCGCAACTAGCGGAACAGTTATGGGGGCGGATGCAGGATTTTGTAGAGCCAGAAATTCAAAGGTTACTGTCACAAGCAAGAAACAGCAAAAAGAATATTTGGTTGCGACCTTTGAAAACCAGCTTAACTACTCCTGGAGGTCGCTTGATACGGACTTTAGATGGTCATAACCATTTAGTAAGAGCCGTAGCAGTCACTCCTGATGGCAAGCAAGTGATTTCGGGTTCAAAAGACAATACTATTAAAGTCTGGAGCCTTGAAACTGGGGCTAAAATTCATACTCTCGTAGGTCATAGCAACTATGTAAATACTGTAGCAGTAACCCCTGATGGCAAGCAGGTGATTTCAGGTTCAAGAGATAATACTATTAAAGTCTGGAGCCTTGAAACTGGAGCAGAAATTTTTACCCTTACAGGTCATAGTGACTCGGTAAGAGCTGTAGCAGTAACCCCTGATGGTAAACGAGTGATTTCCGCTTCAAAGGACAAAACAATTAAAGTCTGGAGCCTAGAAACTAGAGCAGAAACTCGTACCCTCAAAGGTCATAGCAACTGGGTAAATTCTGTAGCAGTAACTCCTGATGGCAAGCAAGTTATTTCCGGTTCAAGAGACAAAACTATCAAAGTCTGGAGCCTTGAAACTGGAGCAGAAATTTATACCCTCACAGGTCATAGCGACTGGGTAAATTCTGTAGCAGTAACCCCTGACAGCAAACAAGTGATTTCTGGTTCAGTTGACAAAACAATCAAAGTCTGGAGCCTTGAAACTGGGACAGAAATTCGTACTCTCAAAGGTCATAGCGACTGGGTAAGAGCTGTAGCAGTAACCCCTGATGGCAAACAAGTGATTTCGGGTTCATTTGACCACACTATCAAAGTCTGGAGCCTTGAAACTGGGATAGAAATTCATACCCTCAAAGGTCATAGCGACTGGGTAAGAGCTGTAGCAGTTACCTCTGATGGCAAACAAGTAATCTCCGGTTCAGATGATGGAACAGTCAAACTGTGGAGCCTAAAAACTGAAGCAGAAATTCGTACTCTCAAAGATCATAATGACTGGGTAAGAGCTGTAACAGTCACACCTGATGGCAAGCAAGTGATTTCTGGTTCAGTTGACAAAACAATCAAAGTTTGGAGTCTGGAGACTAGAGCTGAAACTCACACCCTTACAGGTCATAGTAACTCGGTAAGAGCTGTAGCAGTCACCCCTGATAACAAACAAGTGATTTCCGCTTCATCTGACAATACTATCAAAGTCTGGAGTTTGAAAAAAGGGGAAGAAATACTTACCCTCAAAGGTCATAGCGACAGGGTAATGGCTATAGCAGTCACCTCTGATGGCAAACAAGTGGTTTCTTGTTCATGTGACAATACTATTAAAGTCTGGAATCTGGAAACAGGGGCAGAAATTCGTACCCTCAAAGGTCATAGCGACTGGGTAAGAGGTGTAGTAGTTACCTCTGATGGCAAGCAAGTGATTTCTGGTTCAAATGACAAAACCATAAAAATCTGGAGCCTCAAAACAGGGGCAGAAATTCCTACCCTCAAAGGTCATAGTGACTGTATAAGAAGTGTAGCAGTTAGCCCTGATGGTCAGCAAGTGATTTCCGGTTCAAATGACCAAACTATCAAAGTGTGGTGCATGGAAACTGGAGAGGAAATTCACACTCTAAGAGGTCATGGATACTGGGTAAGAGCAGTAGTAGTTACTCCTGATGGCCAACAAGTGATTTCCGGTTCATCTGACAATGCTATCAAAGTCTGGAGTCTGGAGACTGGGGCAGAAATTGCCAGTTTTACTGGGGAAGGTCTAATACTCTCCTGTGCTGTTACACCAGATGGAATGACTATTGTGGCAGGGGAAGCTTCAGGAAACTTACATTTCCTCGGTCTGGAAGGAATGAAGTTAGAAGTCATCAGATATTTAGGTAGGGGGTGATATTATGGGAAAATTTGCTGAAAAATTAGCTTCTGCAATGCCTGCGCGTCAACGTGCGATGTTGGGTAATATTCATACTCTGGTGAAGTCAGGTCAATTAGAGAAGTATTACAAACTTCTGACTAATTTTGATTTCCTGGCGGCAAAGGTGCAACATTCTGAGTTTGGGGTGCAGACGTTAATTGAAGATTACGATCTGATTGAGGATGACAATGAAAAAGTTGAAACTTTGAAATTAATTCAAGGAGCGTTGCGACTGTCGGCGCATATTTTAGAAAAGGATGGAGAGCAACTGACGGAACAACTATGGGGGCGGATGCAGAATTTGGCAGAAGCAGAAATTCAGGAGTTGCTGTTAAAAGCAAAAAGCAGCAAACAAAATGTTTGGTTGTATCCTTTGAAAACCAGCTTGACAACTCCTGGTGGGTCGTTAATTCGTATTCTAGAAGGTCATAGTGATATGGTAAGAACTCTAGCAGTAACCCCTGATGGCAAGCTAGTAATTTCCGGTTCATCTGACAAAACAATCAAAGTGTGGTGCATCGAAACTGGAGCCGAAATTTGTACCCTCAACGGTCATGGCAACTCGGTAAATGCTGTAGCAGTCACCCCCGATGGCAAGCAAGTGATTTCCGGTTCATCTGACAAAACAATCAAAGTGTGGTGCATCGAAACTGGAGCCGAAATTTGTACCCTCAACGGTCATGGCAACTCGGTAAATGCTGTAGCAGTAATCCCCGATAGCAAGCAAGTGATTTCTGGTTCATCTGACAAAACAATCAAAGTGTGGTGCATCGAAACTGGAGCCGAAATTTGTACCCTCAACGCTCATAGCGAGGTAAGAGCTTTAGCAGTCACTCCTGATGGTAAGCAATTAATTTATGCTTTAAAGGACAATACTATCAAAGTCTGGAATCTAAAAACTGGAGCTGAAATTTGTACTCTCAAAGGTCATAGGAACTGGGTAAATGCTGTAGCAGTAACCTCTGATGGCAAGCAAGTGATTTCTGCTTCAGATGACAATACTATCAAAGTCTGGAATCTAAAAACTGGAGCTGAAATTTATACCCTCAAAGGTCATGGCCATATCGTAAGAGCTGTAGCAATCATTCCTGATGGCAAGGAAGTAATTTCCGCTTCAGATGACAATACTATCAAAGTCTGGAGCATGGAAACTAGAACCGAAATTCGTACCCTTATAGGTCATAACGAAGGGATAATAGCTATGGCAGTAACCGTACGAAAAAAACTGTAGAAAATTGTAACAGCTTTTATCTTAATATTGGATTAACCAATACTGGCTGTACGGCGCAGCTCACTATTCCCTCGGCAGTAAAGCACTCTGGGAATTTCTTTCTGATAATTTGAAGACTACCATTGATATCCGCATTAATCACTTTACCAGTTTCACTTCTAAACAAACCACGTTTGACTCGTTTTCCCACATAATTTTCCTGCTGACATGGCAATTCTAGGTCAAGTGCAGAAGTTTTACTCGTGTAACTTTCTTCCGTTTCAATGACTTTTATCCCAGCTAATTGACATTTATAAGTTATCTGTTGAATTAGCTTTGAGTGGGGTATTTGGGTAAAGTTTTGATTGTTTTTTTTACCGATGTTTGCACCTTGTTTCCAGTTATCATTTTGGCCGATGACTACAATACCAATTCTGTTAGTGACTAAATAATTCACCACTAATTTACTGGTGTTATGCAGATAATTCTCGACAAAACGATTTCGGTGGTAGGTTAACGCTTCAATCTTACGGCTAGTTTTTTTCTGGCTTTTGAGAACACTTTGGTACTTGGCTTTTCGCTTGTTATATAATTGATTGACACTTTTTAGTGGCTTCCCATTAATCAGCAGTGGTTTGACACCAGGCTTATTTGTAGATAGAGCTACTAATCGGTCAATCCCTAAGTCAATCCCAGCTACATATGTTGAGTGTATTTGTGGCTGAAGAGTTTTTTCATGCACAACTTCAATTATATAGCAGGCAGTAGCAGGTACTATCCTCACTTCGATGACAGTATCCACAACTACAGGTATTTTGATTTCACTCATGGATAAGTGACAAATACCATCTTTGAGAGGGGCTTTATAGACTGATTCTTTGGAATATATAACTACATTCCTACCTTGAGTTTTATTTTTATACTTTGGTATTTTGGGTTTACCTAAAAACTTCCCTGGATGTTTTGACCATTCTTTGATTGCCTGAAAATAACCACGCCAAGTGGCAACCAAGCATTTGATTATTTGTTTTGATACCTTGGTTGGTAAGGCTCTGTAAGCATCACTCTCTTTGGTTGCATGGTATAGTTTGGTTAAATCCAGACTATGACCAGTACAGAAAAGATGCTGACGACAGTAATAATTAGCCAAATTATACAAGTTTTTTGACTTAAAGGCTAACTCATCACACACTCGCCAAAAGTTATGTGTTCGGTTAATAATATGTCTGTCAACAAGTCGCATTCATGCAGAATTATTTCAATAGCTTTAGTTACCTGTTTAATATTAACACACTTTTCTACAAATACCAACTATTTTATACAATTTTCATTCAACAGTTAATCACCCTTGATGGCCAGCAAGTGATTTCTGCTTCAATGAACGAAACTATCAAAGTCTGGAGCATCGAAACTGGAACCGAAATTCATACTCTTAAAGGTGATAGAGACTCTGTATATGCTGTAGCAGTTACCCCTGATGGCAAGCAATTGGTTTCTGGTTCATCTGACAATACTATCAAAGTGTGGGACATCGAAACTAGAACCGAAATTTGTACCCTCAACGGTCATAGCAACTATGTAATGGCTATAGCAGTAACCCCCGATGGCAAGCGAGTGATTTCCGGTTCATGGGACAATACTATCAAAGTGTGGGACATGGAAACTGGAACCGAAATTCATACTCTTAAAGGTCATAGAGACTATGTAGATGCTGTAGCAGTCACCCCTGATGGCAAGCGAGTGATTTCCGCTTCTTATGACAATACTATCAAAGTCTGGAGCATCGAAACTAGAACCGAAATTCATACTCTTAAAGGTCATAGAGACTATGTATATGCTTTAGCAGTCACCCCTGATGGCAAACAAGTGATTTCTGCTTCAAGAGACAAAACTATCAAAGTCTGGAGTCTAGATATTTTGGAGATGTCTAATAATTTACTTAAAACTCTTGTGAAAAGGTTGCTAGGTTTGGCTTTACAGAGTGGTCTTATGGAAACAGGAGCCGAAGTTCAGACTCTCACAGATGTCAATGGGGTAAATGCTGTAGCAGTAACCCCTGATGGCAAGCAAGTGATTTCCGGTTCATCTGACAATACTATCAAAGTCTGGTGTCTGGAAACTGGGGTCGAAATTCATACCCTTGCAGGTCATAGCAACTCGGTAAGAGCGTTAGCAGTCACCTCTGATGGTAAGCGAGTGATTTCTGGTTCAAATGACAATACTATCAAAGTCTGGTGTCTCGAAACAAGGACAGAAATTGCCAGTTTTACAGGAGATAGTAATGTAAATTGCTGTGCTGTTGCACTAGATGGGATGACTATTGTTGCAGGGGAACGCTCAGGAATTTTACATTTCCTCCGCCTCGAAGGAATGGAGGCACAACCATGAACAACCAACCTCAACTTTTAACTCAAACCACCCCCTACCCAACAATATTTCAACAATTCATTCAACAAAAAACCGAAAATTATGTCGATCGCCCCCTCATCTCTACCACCATCAACAACTTCCTCCAAAACAACAACCACGGTTACTTCACTCTCATCGGTTCCCCCGGTAGTGGTAAAAATTCCTTCCTCGCCAACTACACTATCCAACACCCCCAAACAGTTTATTACACTGCCGAAGTTGAGGGTAAAAACCGCGCTGACGAATTTCTAATTACCATTTGCACCCAACTCATCCAAAAAATAGACGACCAAAACCCCACCCTTCCCGACAATGTTACGGAAGGTAGTTGGTATCTATCTCTATTACTCCAGAAAATTAGCGACAACCTCACAGCAGAGGAAAAATTAATCGTAGTTGTGGATGGATGCGACTACCTCGATCGCCAAAGTCAACCACGAGACTCGAATATATTCTACCTGCCCAGATATTTGCCCAAACAAGTATATTTCCTCCTCGCCCGCAGACCATTTCTGAGAGCAAAATCTGGTTTATTAATTGAAACTCCTGGGGAAACACTGAATTTAGAAGAATATCCAGAACAAAACCGGGAAGATGCACGAGCTTATGTTGAGCATTATTTGGCAATTCCGGGAGTGGGAGCAAATATTAAATCTTGGGTTGCTGAAAATTATCAGAGTGAAGCAGAATTTTGTCGAGAGTTGGTGGTTGAGAGTGGGAATAATTTTATGTATTTGAGTGGGGTGTTGGGTGAGATCCCCCCTAACCCCCCTTGGGAAGGGGGGGACCGGAAAGGGGATATGCCTGCTAGTTTAGAGGAATATTACCATAGTTTGTGGGAAAAAATGGGAGGTGAGGGTTTGTCAGAAATCGAGTTAGGAGTGCTGAAAGTGTTAGTCGAGCAAGAAGAAGCAGTTTCTGTAGAGACGATAGAGCGATCGCTATGTTCTGCCAATGCTCAATTCATAGATGTTGATGAATATGATATAGAAGAGGTGCTAGAAACTTGGGTAGAATTTTTACATCAGCAAGAAATTGGGGGAGAAATATGCTATAGTCTGTATCATTGGAGTTTCTGTAACTTTTTGCGTGCTTGTTTGTCAATCCAGTAGTCCAGTAAGGTGTGTTAGCGTTTGCGTAGCATTCCGCACCGAAAGCTTAATGCACCGATTTTTGAGATAGGCGGTGCGTTACATTTCATTAACGCACCCTACTGGACTCAACTGAACTTACAACTGATAACTGATAACTGAATTATGTCCAAGCGTTTTATTCTTCAGGAAAATAAATCTTATACTTTTCGTTCATACTTTGAGTTGTCTTACGAAACCGATGACATTTTAGCTGAATTTGACTATAATTTCAAACGAGCAAGATTGTCTTTGCCTACATCAACTCGGCAACTGGAACGTTTACCAGAATTACGTCAGCGAATAGAAGAAACTTTACCTCTAGTTAGTTTGAGTAGTGAAGCAGCAAGGCGAGAAATTTTAATTGCTCCCGTACTTTTAGAAGTCGCTCGCTACTGTCAATGTCAGCTCAGAATTGAATATCCTTTGAATGTCAACGACAGATTGAAAGGTAATCTTGATTACTTCTTACAAGCTAATTCTAAATTGTTAGTAATTGAAGCTAAACATGAGGATATGACGCGAGGTTTTACACAGTTAGCTGTTGAGTTAATTGCATTATCAGAATGGGAACCGGAACAGGATTTAATTTTTGGTTGTGTCACCATAGGGCTAACTACTGAAGCCGAATAATTGGACAAAGTTGGAAAAATCTTAATAAATATTGAAAACCTGCTGATTATCTGCTATGGTATATTAAAATTTTCTAAACTATCAAATACTTTTTTTCATGGTTTACCAGTTCCAATGAAATCAATCAAGACCAAGTTAAAACTTAACAATCAACAAAAAACAATACTTGCCAAACACGCAGGAGTTGCACGTCATGCTTATAACTGGGGATTAGCAACTTGCATAAAAGAGTACGAAGAAACTAAAAAACGCCCAAGCGCCATCACCCTGCATAAGCGTTTAGTAGCCGAAGTCAAATCAATTAATCCTTGGTATTATGAGGTATCTAAGTGCGCCCCTCAACAAGCCTTAAGGGATTTAGAGAGGGCATTTAAAAACTTTCTAACTATTCCGAGCTGTGGTTTTCCGGTCTTTAAGAAAAAAGGTAGAAAAGACAGCTTTTACTTAGAAGGAAGTATTAAGATTTTCCAAGGAAACTACATACAATTACCCAGAATAGGAGTAGTAAAAACATACGAAATCTTACCTTCAGTACCAGTAAAAAATGTCAGAATATCCAAACGAGCAGATAGTTGGTACATCAGTTTCAAGTACAATTTTGAATCCTATCCAACAGAAAAAGTAGGAGAAACTATAGGTGTAGACATAGGCATAAATACATTAGCAACCTGTTCTGATGGAACTAAATTTGCCAATGTCAAAGCCTACAGGAAAGCAAAAAAAAGATTAGTTCGTCATCAACGTGCAGTCAGTAAAAAAGTTATTGGCTCCAAAAACAGACGCAAAGCAGTAAAAAAACTAGCAAAGGTTCACAAAAAAGTAGCCGACATCAGAGCAGATGCACTACATAAACTCACTTCATGGTTAGCTAAAAATCACAGCACCGTAGTAATTGAGGACTTGAATGTAAGTGGAATGCTCAAAAATTATAAACTAGCAAGTGCCATAGCAGACTGTGGTTTTTATGAATTTAAACGTCAACTTACATACAAATGTGAATGGTACGGCAGTGAATTAGTCATAGCAGATAGATTTTATCCAAGTTCTCAAATATGTTCAAACTGTGGGCATCAACAGAAAATGCCATTGCACTTGAGAACTTATGAGTGTAGTGAATGCGGTTTTGAAACTGATAGAGATTTGAATGCTGCTATCAACTTGAAAAACTATGTGAATCAGTAGCTTGAGTTCCAAGCGATTTTAAGCCTGTGGAGAAGATAAGTTACAGACTGCGGTCAGTGATCTTCTGTGAAGCAGGAAGCTAGCTCCAAAGCTCATGCCACCATGTATGGGTAAGTTTGGGTAAGTTTAGTAGAACGGAACTTTGGATATTTGGCATCTTGGATAAAAAACAACGTTTAATTCAGCAAAATATTGATTCTTTGAGAGTTCCTGGAGATATAGAAGTTTTAGTTGATGTGCTTGTGGGAATTTTGGAAAGCTAATGTAAGCATTTCCTGCGGAATGCTGCGCAAACAGCTATTAGCTTCAGTAGGGTGCGTTTTGCTGCGCAACATGAAAAGCGGAACGAAGTGGAGCGTAACGCACCATTTTTGGTGTTATATCATGTCCGAATAATTAGTGATGAAAAACTTATCATGAGTGCTTCAACAGTAAATCTTTCTATTTTCCCTACTCCCCTACTCCCCCACTCCCCTACTCCCCTACTATCTTAATTATAAGTATTCAACCGGACATGATATTACCTGGTGCGTTACGCTATCGCGCTTCAGCACCCTACTTTCTACTTTCTTTCTTCCCTCTTCCTTTAACTGCTAACTGTTTTCCCATAAGGTCGCTTCAACATATAGTGGAGAAATTTAGCATCGTAAATTGCCACCCTATGTTATACTGCAGCGATTAGAATAATTAAAATTAAAATCAAAAGTCAAAAGTCAAAAATCAAAAATAGTATGGTGGGTAAATGTAGTTGTTGATATTAGTCATCAATAATGCAGGCCTTAAACTATATTCTACTGTGAAATATAAAGAAAAGCTAAATAATAGTCAATCTAATGCAGTTTGTTATATTCTGTCATTAGGAAAAAACGTTCACACACATAAGTGACTTACGGAGTAATAAAAATGAAAAAAGCATTAGGCAAAGTCATCGTTGCATTTCTTGTCTGTTTACTATCTTTTGCAGTAGTTTCGCCCAGCCCTGCAATGGCAGATGAATATTATTGTATTTTAGAACTAGAGCCAGATTGTTTAAGACAATTACCGTTCTCTGGAGACGTGTTATATGTAGATATACCTGAATTTGGAGTTAACTTCATAGATGTGACTTTCAGCAATTTCTCAAATAACCTAGCTGTAATTAACAGTACTGTTGACAACCCAATAGAAATATTACCAAATAGTGTTGTTGGACCAAGAACTTATGAGGTTACACCAAGAAGCTCAGAGACATTCTCAAATGAGAGTCCTTTTCCAGATACAACAGTACAACTCAGAGTATTTGGGTATTAGTGATTAATTTAAGATAATTTTTTGTAGGGGTGGGCTAATATAGTGATCGATATTAGCAGTTAATAGACTTGATGTTTGCCCACTCTACCCATCACGAAACAATTGTAATAATAGAGGAAGAAACTCCTCTGGAGATTTGGAAAAAACGTTCACACACATAAGTGACTTACGGAGTAATAAAAATGAAAAAAGCATTAGGCAAAGTCATCGTTGCATTTTTTGTCTGTTTACTATCTTTTGCAGTAGTTTCTGTTCTACTAAACTTACCCAAACTTACCCATACATGGTGGCATGAGCTTTGGAGCTAGCTTCCTGTTTCGCAGAAGACCACTGACCGCAGTCTGTAACTTATCTTCTCCACAGGCTTAAATTCGCTCTTGACTCAAGCTACTGATACACATAGTTTTTCAGGTTGACCGCAGCATTAAAATCTCTGTCAGTTTCAAAACCGCATTCACTACACTCATAAGTTCTCAAGTGTAACGGCATTTTCTGTTGATGACCACAGTTTGAACATATTTGAGAACTTGGATAAAATCTATCTGCTATGACTAATTCACTGCCGTACCATTCACATTTGTATGTAAGCTGACGTTTGAATTCATAAAAGCCACAATCAGCAATAGCACTTGCTAGTTTGTGATTCTTGAGCATTCCACTTACATTGTCATACCTCAATTACTATGGTGCTGTGGTTTTTAGCTAACCATGTTGTGAGTTTATGTAGTGCATCTGCTCTGATATCGGCTACTTTTTTATGGACTTTTGCTAGTTTTTTTACTGCTTTAATTCTGTTTTTGGAACCAATAACTTTTTTACTGACTGCACGTTGATGACGAATTAATCGTTTTTTGGCTTGCCTATAGGCTTTGACATTAGCAAATTTGCTGCCATCAGAACAGGTTGCTAAAGTATTTATGCCTATATCTACACCAATAGTTCCTCCAACTTTTTCTGTTGAATCTGGTTCAAAATTGTACTTAAAACTGATGTACCAACTATCTGCTTTTTTTGTTAGCGAAGCTCCTCTGAAAGAGGCTATGGTGACGTTTTTTACTCTGTATGAAGGTAAAATTTCGTATGTTTTTACTATTCCGATTCTGGGTAATTGTATGTAGTTTCCTTGGAAAATCTTAATACTTCCTTCTAAGTAAAAGCTGTCTTTTCTGCCTTTTTTCTTGAATTTAGGAAATCCACGTCCAGGAATAGTTAAAAAGTTTTTAAATGCCCTTTCTAAATCTCTTAATGCTTGTTGTGGGGCACATTTAGATACATCATAGTACCAAGGATTAACTGATTTAACTTCAGCGACTAAACGCTTATGCAAGGTAATTGCACTTGGGCGTTTTTTAGTTTCTTCGTACTCTTTTATGCAAGTTGCTAACCCCCAGTTATAAGCATGACGTGCAACTCCTGCGTGTTTGGCAAGTATGGTTTTTTGGTAATTATTAACTTTTAATTTGGTCTTAATTGATTGCATTTGAACACGCACACCATGAAAAAAAGTCTTTGACAATATTAGTATATAAATTAATCTATGATAGCAAATCATCAGGATATTTTCAAGATTTATTAATATTTGTCTAATGCGTGTCCAATTATTTGAATTCAGTAGTTAGCCCCCCACACTCCCCACACTCCCCCCACTCCCTCACTCCTCTACTCTACCAAGGACTACCCACCATAGTAAATCCTGCCCAATGATAAGGATGAGATAATTTTCGATTACTCATTTCCCCAAGTACTGATGGTAACTCTACTGATCGACGCTCTCCAAGTCTCCTGATCTGGTTTCCCTTAATCACCACATCCCCACGCAACATTGCTAACTGTGCCTGTCTTACAGCTTCTGCCTTAATCTTAGTCTGATTCAAATGACTATAAAACTCAGTCATTAATGCTAAGGTAGCTCGATCGTTGACATACCAAATACTAGCTAAAGCTGACTTTACTCCTGCTGCTATTGCTAATCCCGCAAATCCTAATTCGGCATCTTTGTCACCAAAGGCGGTGCGACAAGCTGATAATACTAACAATTCGACAGAACTCTCATTCCAACCCAACTCCCTAATGTGGTCTAGTTTTATTTGTTCTTCACCCCACAACTGAATGTAAGAATTACTAATTTTTCCTGGTCTAAAATCAGCATGAGTAGCTAAATGAATAATAGGATAAGGATAACTTTCTCTTTGAGCAATTAAATTCTTAAGAGTAAAATCTTCATTGAGGAACATACTACCCTGCCATAGTTTTTGGGAAACAATTTCTAGTTCGATAGGTACTCCTGGTAGGGAATTGTGAGCAATAAACTCACTTGCTCCCATTGCTAATACCTGAGTATCTTGAAGCGATCGATAGTTGGTATCCATTAAACTGACACTGGGAATTAAACTCAGGCTATATTTTTCGATCAGGAATTGTTCGCCATCGTGTAATGCGGCTACGGCCAAAGTGCGTAAACCTTCATCCATACTGAATAGTAAGGTATCAATGTTGGCTGCTTCTAGTTCTGATGCTATGGGTGCAATGAGCCAACTGTATAATTTTTGTGCTGGTGATAGATAACTATCATCATTTTGGTAGGACGGACTTGCAACTCTTATTCGTAATTCTAGGGCAACTTTCATGATTTGTTCGCGGTTGACTTCGGGAATGGTTTTGATTATTGGTTGACCTTCTTTGGTATATAAGATTATTTGTAATTGTTCTGGATAGACGTTAATATAAACAATGGCAGATTCTTTTCCGGTTTGATTTGCCATGTCGCTTAAGATTTCTCGGACGCTTTGTGTAGAAATTAATTTTTCCTCCAAATCTGCTCCCAGGTAATCTGAGTATTCCTGGAGACTGTTTCGTTCTAACATTGTTACTACTTGGTCTGAAGCTGTTGCTGTTATTAGATATTGGGTATTAACTGGATTAATTGTTTTTAAGATTTGTTGGGTGTCAGTTGTAGTGCTGATAGATGCTTCTGTTTGTTCTTGAGCAGTGCCAGCATTGGTTGTTTGGTTATAGTTAGTGGGAGAGGTGAGGGTGAAAAAATTGCTATTGTTTGATATTGGCTGTAAAACTGACTGGGATTGATTATTATCTGTCTGGGTGACAGTGGTGTCAGTTGAGGTGGTTACTGGTATCTCGGTTGAATCATTGAGATTTTCTACTGGTATAATAATGTCGCCAGTATCAATATTAGTAATTGTTTCTATTGCCTCTGGGGCGATCGCTATTTGTTCTTCGGTATTGGTATTATTAGGAATATTATTAATAATTAGATTCTCACTTACGGAAACAGTTGTTTGCTCTTGTACAGGAATATTAGTAATTGGTTGAATATCTATATTAGCATTTCCTTGATTGACTTGTACAGTTTGCTCTTGTACAGGAATATTAGTAATTGGTTGAATATCTATATTAGCATTTCCTTGATTGACTTGTACAGTTTGCTCTTGTACAGGAATATTAGTAACTGGTTGAATATCAATATTAGCATTTCCTTGATTAGTCTGTGCAGTTTGATTCTCGACATTGATATCTCCACCTGTTTGAATATCAATATTAGCATCTCCTTGATTAGCGATCGCCTCTTGATTACCTACGGAAACATCTCCGCCAGCATCAATATCAATATTGGCATCTCCATCTCCAGAAAATACAGTTTGGTCTTCGCTGCTGATATCTCCTGTTGCATCTAGATCGATACCACCTGCTTCGCCTTCTGAAGCAATAGATTCTAAATCCAAAGTAGTAATGGAGCCATCAGTTGCTTCTACTTGAATAATACCTGAACTGACTGTACCCAAAGAACTTAAGTTTCCTGTAGTTATTTGACTGCCATTAATAATAACTTCACCACTGGGGCCGTCCGCTGCTTGAGTCATCACATTCCCTGTATTCACTGTTGCTGTCTGACTTTTAATTCTCAAATCCCCACTGTCAGTGGCACCAAAGGATAATACATCTTCCAGATTCACACTTTCTGGGGCATCAATATCAATACTTCCTCCTCTGCCTTCCTCTGAGAAAGAAGTAATATCTCCCCTCGCTCTAATCTCCCCTATTTCACTTACCAATGTTATGTCACCTCCCTGTTGTATCCCTTCTGAACGAATTCCGCTAATACTTATATTACCCATAGATGTAAGAGTAACATCCCCACCAATACCATCTGTAGAAAAAGTGTTTAACTCTCCTTGAACATCCATGCTGTTTTCATTGCGACTCTCAATGGCAATATCGCCCCCACGCATTTTTCCCTGGGATAGAATATTTTCTAGATTAACTGAACCTTCAGCTTGAATATTCACATTTCCAGCTGTACCTTGTTCTGAAAATGTTTCTATTGTTTGGTTTGAATTGATTCCACCCTGTTCGCTAATAATTTCAACGTTTCCGCCCGTAGTTGGTTGAGCTTCGTTGAGGGCGCTAGCTTCTAATTTGCCTGCATTAATATTTTCTCTGGCATTGAGTTTAATGTCTCCAGTGCCGTCAGGGGAACGAGAGTTTATTACTCCTGCTGTAGTGTCTATTGTGCCGTTTTTGCTAGTAATATTGATATTTCCTGCCACTCCTTGGGTAGCTTCTCCTTGGGGTTTAGGTATGAGGGTGAAATTGTTAAATACCGATCTTTCTTCTCTGACAAAGCCTGATGCCAGTTCTATTTGCCCTACTTCTATTGCGTCATCCGCAACAATATCTATTGTTCCAGTATCGCCTTCATCTGCACCGGAATATATTCTTGCTGCCGTGGTATTAATGTTGCCACCTGCTTCTAGAATAATATCTCCCCCTCTCCGCGTCTCCCCCTCTCCGCGTCTCCCCCTCTCCGCGTCTCCCCCTCTCCCCCGCTCCCCCTCTTTTTCTGGTGGTTCGGAGGCAGAAATAACATTACTATTTTCCGTAATATTGATGTCACCTCCTGCTTTTAAGAAGATTTGACCACCATCTGCATCAGCAAAGGAGTAAATGTCACTGGTAGTGATGTTTCCTGTGGATGCTTCTAAGGTGACGTTGCCTCCAGTTCCATCCCCAGAATAGTTTGCCAAAAATCCATTACTGGTGTCTATGTTTCCTGTTTCTGTCATGATAGTAATTTGACCGCCCTGTTGTTCTCCGTGGGAACTGATAGTATTAGTAGTCACATCTGTTTTGGCAGTCAGAGTGACATCTCCAGCGTTACCTTTTTCTGAAAATGATTGGATGGGTTGAGTAGCATTGATTTCTCCCTGTTCACTGGTAATAGTAATATCACCTCCGTCAGCAGTGTCTTTTGATTCTGATGATTCTGAGGCAGAAGATTGAATAATGCCTGTGACGATATTTTCTTGGCCGACAATTTCTATTGCGCCTGCGTTGCCAGTACTTGTGCTTTTGGCTGAGATAGTACTATTTTCGGCGGAGAGTTCCCCTGTGTTAATAGTAATTTTTCCTCCATCTCCAGCTCCTGTAGTTTCTGTGATAATTTGACCTTCGAGTTGAAAACTTTCACTGGGGTTAATGTTGATGCTGCCTCCATTTCCACTATCGGAAGTAGCTGCGGATATAGTTGTGTTTTCAGCTATTGTGAGGTTTTCTGTTTCGATGTTAATGATGCCTGCGTTTCCCCTGCCTTCTGTTTCAACTGTTATTCTGCCTTCCCCTGAAATATTTATATTTTCTGGAGCAGATATATTGATATTGCCTCCGTCCCCACTGGAAGTAGTGCTGGCAGAGATGAAACCGTTTTCGGTGAAAGTAATATTGAGGTCAGAGTCAAAGCGATCGGAACGATTTTCTCTACTTCCCTGCTCTCCTGTTCCTCCTGTCCCCCTCCTGGGAGGGGTTAGGGGTGGGTTACCATCTCTATTATAGGGGTTAAGGGTAAGAGTACCTGCGGGGGTTTCTCCTGCTGTTTCGGCAAATATTCCGAGTTGGCCTGAGATTAATAAGTCTGTAGCATTAATGGTAATGTTACCTCCTGCTTCGGTGTTGGTTGCTCCTTCTCTTGCTGTGGCAATAATTTGAGCATCTTCTCCTATGGTTAGTTTTCTGGTGTTGATTTCTATATCTCCAGCTTTTCCCTTATTATTGGTTTCTGTAGTTAAACTTGTTCCTGTTTCTAAAGTGAAATCTTCGGTATCGATCTCGATCGCTCCAGCGTTTCCTTTGTCTGTGGTAGAAGCTGATATAACTACTCCATCTGAGAGGGTGAGATTTTGGGTCTCAATATTGATAGTGCCTGCGTTTCCTTTGTCTGAAGTTTCTACAGAGATGAATCCTTTTCCGGCGATATCTATGCTTTCTGGGGCACTGATACTAATATTACCTCCATTGCCTGTGGAGGAGGTGGAGGCTGATATGAAACCGTCGTTACTGAAATTGATGTTGAGGTCTGGGTTATCTTCGTAGGGACTGAGGGTAAGGGTACCAGCATTTGCTGATGCTTCAGTTTCGGCGAATATTCCAAGTTTTCCTCTGATATTTAGTTCGTCGGTGTTGATGATAATATTGCCTCCATCTCCGGTGTTGGTTGCACCTAATACTGCTGTGGCACTGATTTGGGCATCTTGGCCAATATCTACAGTGTTGGCATTGATGGTGATGTCCCCTGGTGCCCCTGCTGCAAAAGTTTCTGTAATTAAGCTAGTGCCTTGCTCTAAATTGAGTTTGTTGGCTTCAATGTTGATGCTGCCTGCGTTGCCTGTACCTTCTGTATTTACTCGGAGTTGGCTGTTGTTTGTGAGTTTGATGTTTTGGGGGGTTTTGAGGGTGATGTTGCCTGCATTTCCTTCGGCGCTGGTGATACTGATAATATCAGTGTTGTCGAGGGTGATGTTTTTTTGGCTATCGATGTAGACGTTTCCAGCATCTTGGTCTCCTTTGGTGTCACTTTCGATGGTAACGTTGTTGAGCTTGAGGTTCCCTGAGCTGAAAATGTTGACATTTCCCGATCGCCCTTCTGTGCTGCCTACGTCTATTGTTATTTCGTCCAACGTTAGAATAGATACATTTACCTGTTTACTGGTGATGATGGATAAATCATTCAGTAGAAGGTTTCTTCTTGATTTACTTTCTATTGTCACCTGTCCTGACTCGGAGTTGCTAGATAGTGTCAATATTTCTGCATTACTGAGGTTATTGGTACTAATGTTAACGTCTCCACCTTTTCCAGAGCCGTTTGTTCCGACTGAGAATGTGTTGATTTGCAGTTGTTCTATGTCTGGGAACTCTGGAATATTGAGCTTTACTGTGTCTGCTCTTAGAGAAATAGTGCCTCCATTTCCAGATCGCCCTTGACTTGAATAAGAATAGGAATCAAGTAATTCTGTTGTTATAGTACTTCCAGCAGTCATAGTAATATCTCCTCCATTCCCTGAATTACTATCAGAACCAGAAGCAGTAGAACTAGAAGACACAATTTCTGTTGTTATGTCACCACTGCCCTCTATAATAATACTTCCTCCATCTCCCGAACTGGCACTTCCACTTCCAAAGGCAGTAGAATTAGAATAGAGGTTTCCTGTTGTGATATCGCCATTGCCATCAATCCTAATACTTCCACTATCTTGTGATTTCCCACTTCCAGAAACAGTAGAACTAGAATCGAGATTTCCTGTTACGATATTACCGCCAACCAGTGAGTTTATGCTGATACTTCCACCAATTCCTGAGTTGCCATTTCCATAAACAGCAGAATCAGCATATATATTTTCTGTTGTGATATCACCACCTACTATTGAATTGAGGGTAATATTGCCTCCATTTCCAGAGTTGCCTTCAGGGATAAAAATAGGAAAACTATAAGAAGACGAATCAATCTCTGATGTTGTAATATCGCTCTGTGAATTCAGGATGATACTACCTCCATTTCCAGAATTTTCAATGCTAGAAGAAGACGAATCAATCTCCGATGTTGTAATGTCACTCTGTGAGTCCAGGACAATACTACCTCCATCTCCAGAATTGCCTTCAAAGCTAAGACTGCCAGAAGAACCAAAAGATTCAATTCCAGCATCAGCAGAAGAATTGATATTGCCTGTTGTGATACTACCCTGTGCAGTAAGATTAATCTCACCTCCTTCCCCTGAGTTGAGTTGAAGAGTACCATTATCCACAGAAGAAGATTTAACACTACTATCAGAAGAAGAATTGATATTACCTGTTGTGATACTGCCCTCTGTAGTCAAATTGATAGCTCCTCCATTTCCTGACTTGAGTTCTATGTTGGCAGCATCAGAATCGAAATTTTCAATGCCACTCTCAGAAGAGGAATTTATATCTGCTGTTGTAATATCACCTTGTGCAGTGAGATTAATCTCACCTCCATCTCCCGAACCAGAACCAGCAAAAATTAAACCTCCTGTAGTATCAATTGAACCTCCTGTACTTTCTATACTAATACTACCAGCATTACCACTACCTCCAGTCTCAGTAATTCCATCCTCATTAACAAAAAATTCACCAGAATTAGTAATAATCTCTGCTGTGCTAATATCCCCTACCGCATTTATTTCTATATTGCCCCCATCCCGATCAATAGATGAAGAATCTAAGGAACTTGTAAGAATATCTCCAGAGATAGCATTAAGTTTGATAGCACCTCCATTTCCTTGACGAGAACCAGAGTCCAGCGCTTCATCTTCATCCACATCTATAGTTGCTGGCAACTCCTCACCAGAATCAACTGGCAACGCCGAAGTATCAATATTCCCCAAAACCAGACTGGCACCAGCAATTGTCAAATTCCGCCCATTAGTCTTAATAGTATCCGCACCATTCTCAATAGTATTGGAGTCGCTGTCAACATCCGCTTCATTGTCCAACATTGTCACAGCACCAATTCCATCCCCATCCACATCTGCCAGAAATTCTATCTCTCCTTCCCCAGGCAGAAATTCTAATACATCATCTGCTATATCTTCAACTGTAATATTATTTGTTGCCTCCAACTTAACATCCGTATCCCCAGAAGATTCATCAAATTCATCATTGATCGTAATATTCGTTCCAGACAAAGAAACACTTTCCCCACTAGCTTTAATTCCGCTACCCGTAGCAACAATATCTCCCGTAGCTTCAATATTTATCGAACCACCTGTACCAATATCAATTTCTGTATTTTCTGTGGATGCCACCTCAGAATTATTTTCCACAGTCGGAGCATCTTGCTCCGAAGAGAGAGCATCTTGCTCCGAAGAGAGAGCATCTTGCTCCGAAGAGAGAGCATCTTGCTCCGAAGAGAGAGCATCTTGTTCCGAAGAAAGAGCATCTTGTTCCGAAGAAAGAGCATCTTGCTCCGAAGAAAGAGCATCTTGCTCCGAAGAAAGAGCATCTTGCTCCGAAGAAAGAGCATCTTGTTCCACAGTCGGAGTATCTTGCTCCGAAGTAGAAATACTTTCTGTTAAAGTCACATTTCCTGCACTCCGAATTTCTATATCTCCCCCAGCAGTAATAATTCCATCCACATCCTCACTCACATCACCAATATTCACATCTCCCAACACATCAAAAAATGCTCCACCATTACCAGAAACAGCTTCCAAATTTTCTACATTCAACTGCAAAGGTGCATCAGTTAAACCTATTCCTCCACTGCCAGAAGTTTGAAATAAAAGACTACCCGCATTTATCAATGAATTCTCTGAAACTCTGGCAATATTTCCCCCATTAGCATTAACTAAAACTTGCCCTGTTGTGGTTAAATTTGCCAGATTTATATCCCCTACTTCTCCTAAATTTCCTAACTCTATTCTGATGTTTCCACTTCCGGCATTTAATGTTGTTCCATCTAGTTGATTTATCGAAGCTTTACCCTCACTTCTATTAGCAATATTCATCTCATTATTATTACCAAACAAGCCAATATTTCCATTACCAATTGATGTATCAATATCGGCATTTATATTAATACTTCGTCCAGCTTTTAACTCTACAGATTCTGTAGTTTCTATCTTTTCATTAATTGTTATATCGTTGTCAGCAAATAAAATTATATCTCCTGATAATTCCTCAATATTTTCTGCCGAAATTGTTACATCAGAATTTTCATCTTGAGCAAAGGGGTCTATTGGTGTTTCTGTTTCTGTTGTTTCTGAGCGATCGGCAATTTCTGTCTCTAAATTTGTATTTTCTGTTATCTCTGAATTATCAACATTTTCTTCTGTATTTTCTGTAGATGGCACTTCCGAATTATTATCTACTATTTCTGTTTCTGAACTTTCAGTATTTTCTGTAGTGGGAGAATCTGTATTTTCTGTAGATGAAACTTCCGAATTATCATCTACTATTTCTATTTCAGAACTTTCAGAATTTTCCGTAGTGGGAGAATCTGTATTTTCTGTAGATGAAACTTCCGAATTATCATCTACTGTTTCTGTTTCAGAACTTTCAGAATTTTCTGTAGATGCAACTTCCGAATTATCATCTACTATTTCTGTTTCAGAACTTTCAGAACTTTCAGAATTTTCAGAATTTTCAGAATTTTCAGACTCTCCCACTGTGATATTTTCTGGGTCTAATAATATTATTCCTGGAGTGCCAAATGCAGCACTAACATTGACATTTCCATCAAATATTAATTGTTGTTTTCCAGATACTTCAACAAACCCTCCATCACCAGAAAATTCTCCTCCAGTCGCACTAATATTCCCGGAAAAATTAGTAACTCCATCGGACCAAATTATTACTTGACCGCCGTCACCATTTGTGATAGCATCAGCAGAAATAAATGAGTTATTATTAACAAATGTTTGCTGAGAGTTGGGTACTATTCCATTACCTTGAAAATCACCTCCAATTAATACTGTGCCACCTCCATTTATGCCACTGGCGTTGATATTTGTGCCAATGAGGGCTACGCGATCGCCTAACACATTGACTTGTCCTCCGATATTAGATCCCCCCTGCCCCCCCTTTGAAAGGGGGGAAGTTGTTGATACATCTATATTTCCAGAAGCGATGGCATCTCCTACAGTACCAGAAATTATTGTATTTGAATCTATCAACACCACATCACCATTTCCATTCACAGTCATAGATGTGGCCTGAGTTATTTCTCCACCTGTTAACAGTTCAGGTAAAGATAAGGGGTTTATACCAGAAAGAACTTCACCATTCGCTGCTGTTGCACCTACTTCCAAACTTAATAAATTTCCAGGTTGGGAGATTCTCAGGGTACTACCTCCTTCTACTGCTGCGATCGTAACGTTACCGCCTGCTGTAGAAAGTTGCCCTGTATTAATAACCGTGCCACCCAACAAAGTGAGATTCTCACCTGGGTTTAAACTGAGGTTTCCTTCGTTAACTATAGCGCCTGGGTTTAATACATTAAATTTATAGCCACTGGGATTTCCTACTAGGTTGGCATAATCATTTGTTCCCATGGCTTGAAACCAGAAATTATTACTGTTAAAACCTATACCTGTAGCAGTAGTAACGCTGAATGAAGCAGGGACATTAAGCCTAGCATTGGGACCAAACATTATGCCTGCGGGGTTCATCAGGAAGAGGTTAGAATTACCACCGATAACTTGGATGAGACCATTAATTATAGAAGCGTCTCCACCCGTAATTCTGCCGAGAATGTTGCGAGTATCTGGAGTAGTGAAAAAGTTAGCTGTTTGACCGGAGTTAACGTTGAATTGGTCAAAACTGTGGAAGAGGTTAGTCCCATTGTGAGTACCACCTTGAATATTAAATTGGTTGCCGTTTTGATTTACGGTTGTGCCTGTGCCGTCGTTTGAGGGGGTTATAGGTTGAGATTTGGCAGGATTTGTAGCCAATATCCCTAAAATTACAGTCAGAGCTGTTATACTGTAAGATTCTACTTTATTAGCTTTCATAAAAGACTTCTGGAGGCAGATATAACATTAATTTATAAGTAAACAGAGAAATTAGGGAACGACACTATTTTTAGTTTCACAATATTATCGTATTTTTCTTCTAGAGATTGTAGCAACGATCCTCCTGTTCATGCCACTAATATTAAATCCGGTTGAATACTTATAATTAAGATAGTAAGGGAGCGGGGGAGTAGGGGAGTAGGGAACCCACCCCTAACCCCTCCCAGGAGGGGAAAATAGAAAGATTTACTGTTGAAGCACTCATGATAAGTTTTTTCATCACGCTATTATCCGGACATGATATTACACTTTGGAGAAGGTAAAGCAGAAGGCAGACGGCAGACGGCAGACGGCAGAAGCTTTGTACTCTACCTCTCTCTGTGAAAACCGCACTTTATAAACCCTGTAGGAAACCTCGCCAATTAGGCACTCGCTTTTAACTTTTGACTGTCTTGAGTGTGTCTTACATTCTGAGGTTTCCTCAGAATTACACACTCGCTTTTAACTTTTGACTTTTAACTTCCGCGTAGCGGCACTAGAGCTTTTCATTCTCTTAAATATCAGAGTTGTCAACCCAGGCCCAAGTAAGATAATAATTAACATTCGGGTAAGTTGAATTGCCAACACTAAACCAGCATCACCACCCAACTCATTAACAGTTGCGATCATTGCTTCCAACCCCCCTGGGGTGAAACTTAACACAGAAGTAATTAAGTCTACCTCTGTTAAATTAGAAAATTCATAACCTACTCCAAAGGAAGCAATAATTAATCCTATTACCAGTCCAATATCAATTAAAATAGCTTTCCACAATTTGCGAGCATTTTCCCAGTCAAACTGAACGCCTATGAAAATTCCTACTAACAGGAGGCCGACTGCAAATAACCATTGAGGAACTTGTAATTGATATGGCGCTCCCCATAAGGTGGTTAACCCAACGATAAAACTACCTAAAAAAGCAGAGGAAGGCAAACGTAATAATTTTCCGCCCCAAATTCCTAAACCACAACATCCAGCTATTACTAATAAATTCCCAAACATGGGTATGTTTGTTTTACCTGATACTAATAAAGTTGTAGTTTGAGCCTGATCAATAGCTGGAAACATCAAAATGGTGGCAGTTGGTATGATAAATACCACTAATAACAATCGCAAATACTGGAGGATAGCAACAGCAATAGAGTCTGCCTCTAGTTCTTCACTCATCGCAACCATAACAGAAGCACTGCCAGGAATAGATGCCAGAAAAGCAGTAGAGCGGTTAACTCCACTCAAAATTGACAACAGATAGCCTTTGAATATACTTAAGGCAGCAGTGATGAAAATACACCACACTACAGGAATAGTGTAAGTGCTAATTAAACTAATTGTTTCTGGGGAAAAACGAAATGCTGTAGCAATACCAATTATTGCTTTGCCCAACATAATTATGATTTTGGGTAACGGTTGGGGAGTACCTTGAGCGATCGCATAGATAATCCCGGCAATCATTGGCCCTAGCAACCAACCGACGGGAAAGTTGAGCCAGTCTAAGATAAACCCTACTAAAATAGCTAAGGTTATGGGGAAAATGGCAGTTTTGATAGTTGATAATTTGGAGATAATTTCTTGATTGTTTAACACGTTCAACAATATATAAAATTTGGCAGACAACTTATACAATTTATATATTATATAAAATCCGGTTAAACAGTCGTCCCTATCGACGATAGGAAGCAATCTCCGCGCGCCCTTGAGATTGCTTCCTTCCACGGAATAACCGTCGCAATGACTTGGATATAGTAATTATCCGGATTTTATATTACTGCTTATTGATGATAATGATAGGATAATATCATGGACAAGGTACTATAATATTTAGGATAGTTGTATACTATATAAATTCTGTAAAAATCTAAAAACTCTTAATCATTTTCAGGAATATAAAAGATAATGGAAAATTATAATGAGTATCATCTAGATGATCCAAAGCAATTTCCTTTTCTCAAAATTTTTCAAGATAATTGGCTAGAAATTAAAGATGAATTCACAAGTTTTACTCAAAATAGCTCTGAACAAGAATTAAAATTTACTTATGATGTTATGGGCCCTAAAAGTAAAACAATTAAAACTAAAGGTAATGGAAAATATAGTGCTTTTGGCATTCTATTTCAAGGTAGATTTATTAGACATCTCCAAAAATTAAAAATAAAATCAATTATTATCCAGAAATTATCAATTATTCCCCTCCCCTCCTGGGAGGGGCTAGGGGTGGGTTGGGAGGGGGAGGGGCGAGGGGTGGGTTCCCTGTTCCCTCTTTTCTGGAGATGTCTATTGAAGAATATATTAAATTTCATCAAATACAGTATCCTAATTATAAAGTATACGAAAAAAATTAGCGTAATTATTCCGCTAACTAAATCAGTCAATATCCCCCTTTCTCCAGTGAATTTAATCATTGAAGTATGGAATATGTTCTTGATTATCCACATCTCTCTGTTCCCCTCTCTGTGTTTCGCGAAAATAAAACAGCCCTGCCCTACTCCCTACTCCCTACTCCCTAAAGTTTGAATCACAATTAAATCCATATACCACTGAATTATTGGCGCCAATAAACTATGGAGTTTATCCAGCAAAGTCATTTCTAAACCAGGAGCGATCGCAAAAGTTTTCTTCTTCATTCCCCGTACAATTTCAACAGCCATATCTTCAGCACTCCAGACTCCAGAAGTTGCAGTAATACGTTTAGTTTCCAAAGGCTTAGTTTTATTCTCTACCTCCAACTGTGGCGTATCTGTATCTGGTGGATAAACTACAGAAACAGAAATTCCAGACAACTTCAACTCTCCACGCAGAGACTCTGCCAAACCTCTAATTGCAAATTTACTAGGGCAATAAGGAGTATAACCATAAATTCCAATCAAACCAGCACCAGAGGAAATCATCACAATATGCCCTTTTTTTTGTTGTTCCATCATTGGTAAAACCGCTCGCACACAATAGAGAGAACCAAAATAATTAATTGCCATCGTCTGCTCAAAAATTTCTATTGGTAACTCTCGAAAATAACCAGGATGGGAAATACCAGCAGCAGTAATCAACAAATCTGGTGTACCTATTTCTTTGACTGCTTGATCGATAGCAGTTTCTGTTGCTTCCCGGTGCGCAACATCTGCGGGAATAGTAATAATTTTTTGTTCTGGGTTAAGGATAGTAGCAGTTATTTCCGCTTTTGCTGCCTCCAGTTTTTTCGGGTTACGAGCAATAATTGATATATTGCTTCCTTCTGTAGCTAGTAGTTTAGCTATTTCTTTACCTATACCACTAGAACCACCCGTAATGATTGCGTGTTGCCACATAATTTTCAAGTAAACCTCGATCGAATGGCGTTGCTGATTTGAGGTATGATATTAATTTTAATTAGGGTTTGCTGAATAAATCTCAAATAATTGCCAGATAAAGGTTTTAGCCTTTTTATGTCTGAAATACCTTGGCTTTTAGCTCTTCACGCTCAAAAAGGAGCGCATTTCTGGCGCATAGTTGGGCAAAAAAAATTATTCCCCTACTCCCCTACTCCCCTACTCCCCTACTCCCCTCCCAGGAGGGGAATTCAGGAGAAAGAAAGGTGCTTTTCCTGAAATTAAGTAAAGACAACATCTAATTTTGCCATCTTTGAATGACTCTTAATTTACCTAAATTACTGATTTCATACCTCAAATCACCAATACCGATAAAATTAAATTTTACCACAGTTTCAAAGACAGCTAGAGGTAATGATAACTGATCAACCAAGAGAAGAAATAATATTTCCTTATATTCAACCAAGAGCGGTTAAAACCCGAGGTAATTATCGTAAGCATTCAGCCGTCAGCTATCAGCTATCAGCTATTGCTTTTAGTTAGTGATAAAAGCTTTCTTAATTGAGAAACGAAAAATCTTACTACAAAAGTCAGTTCCAAAGTCTATATTCATGTAAACCCCTTTCTTAAGCACAGGATCTTATTGCTGATAGCTGATGGCTAATAGCTGAATGCTTACTAATTATCAATTATCCATTATCAATTATCAATTAATGAACTGTTGCCTATTGCCTAAAAGCTACCAGGTTTTTTACACAACTCAAATGAAATTACTATATCAATCAATAAATTTGTTCTTTTTGTACTCAATTTAACTAAAAATTATATCGATTTGATTAGAATGACTGTAGTCATAGTAAATTCAATGTAAACAATTAACAAACAAATTAAGTGTAATTTTACAATTAGTAATTTGTTGATTTCATTCGTCATAAAATGTAATATTTTGAACGTGACTAAAATCCAATATTTATTGGTATTCTAACTTTATGAAATGAATTTGTAATCTAGCTGGAAAAATAGATGTGAGTGTTAATTTTTACTACTTCTTTATTTTGCCTTTAATGCCTATTTATATATATCAGACCTCTATGTACCTGAAATATTTGTAAATTCATGGTATAAGTGTCTAATTCAACAAAAATGATTAGTAAGTAAAGTTGAAAAATGAAAAGACAAACTTGGCTATATATACTCATATTTCTGTTAATACCAACTGTTGCCTTAGCCCAAGAACCTGAAACAGGACAGACTTTTATTGAAACCATCGATCAAACCTTTTCAAGTTTTGTAGGTATAATATTTAAAATTCTTTTCTTTAGTATTGGCGGCTTTCCCTTCATAGTTTTATGGTTAATTGTTGGTGCAATATTTTTCACCATCCGAATGCAATTTATTAATATTCGAGCTTTTAAACACGCTATTGATATCGTGCGCGGAAAATATGACAACCCCAATGATCGAGGAGAAGTTTCTCATTTTCAGGCTTTAGCAACAGCATTGTCCGGAACAGTAGGATTAGGTAATATCGCAGGTGTAGCTGTAGCTGTGAGTATCGGTGGCCCTGGTGCTGCATTTTGGATGACAATTGCTGGTTTTTTTGGCATGACCAGTAAATTTGTGGAATGTACCTTGGCTCAAAAATATCGCATTGTTCAATCAGACGGTACTATTTCTGGTGGCCCAATGCGTTATTTGTCGGCAGGTTTAGCAGAAAAGGGACAGGGAACTTTAGGCCGGGTGTTAGCTGTGGTATTTTCTATTTTGTGCATTTCTGCTGCTTTCGGTGGCGCTAATATGTTCCAGGCCAATCAGTCTTACGGTGCAGTTGCTAATGTATTGCCAGGTTTGCCTAATTGGGTTTATGGTTTGGTGCTGGTGGTTTTAGTTGGATTAGTAATTATTGGTGGAATTCAACGCATTGGTATGGTGGCAAGTACTCTTGTACCTTTGATGTGTTTGCTATATGTTTTGGCTTGTTTATTTATTCTTTTGGTTAATATTGCAGAAATTCCTGGGGCGATCGCTACTATTATCTCTGGTGCTTTTGTTCCCAAGGCAGTAGAGGGTGGTATTATTGGCGTAATTATTCAAGGGTTTCAGCGCTCCGCTTTTTCTAATGAAGCTGGAGTGGGTTCGGCAGCGATCGCTCACTCTGCGGCCAAAACTGATGAACCTATTCGCGAGGGTTTAGTAGCATTGTTGGAACCATTTATTGATACTATTGTGGTCTGTAATATGACTGCTTTGGTAATTGTGATTACTAAGGTATATAGTGCAGATGAATTTGCTGCTTTGCGCGAAGCTAAGAAAGGTGCAGAGTTAACTTCTGCTGCCTTTGGTACTGTTTTGGAATGGTTTCCAATTTTATTAGCGATCGCTGTTTTCTGTTTTGCGTTTTCCACAATGATTTCTTGGAGTTACTACGGCGAACGTTGTTGGGATTATTTGTCTGGTGGTAAGGGATTGATTATTTACAAAATCTTGTTTTTGGTTGCTGCTTTTGTTGGTTCGGTATCAAACCCTTCTTCAGTGATTGATTTTAGTGATGCGACTCTGATTTCGATGGCTTTTCCTAATATCTTGGGAGGCTATTTCTTATGTGGTCAACTAGCAAAGGATTTACAAAATTATATGGATCGTCTCAGTAAAGGAGAGATGAGAGCTGCTAAGTAGGGAGTAGAGGAAACAATTAATAATGAATAATGAATAATGAATAATTAATAATTATAGGGCTTACGCATAACTACCATATCTAGTAGGGGGGAATGGCATTTGCTAACGCAAAACGCCCTCTACTGATAGCGTATTGTCTAAGAATTTGCGTAATATCATGTCCGGATAATAGCGATCTGGAAAAAACTTATCATGAGTGCTTAAACAGTAAATCTTTCTATTTTCCCCTCCTGGGAGGGGTTAGGGGTGGGTTCCCTACTCCCCTACTCCCCTACTCCCCTACTCCCCTACTCCCCTACTCCCCTACTCCCCTACTCCCCCACTCCCCTACTCCCCTACTCCCCCCCCCCCCCCCCCCCCCCCTCCCCCCCCCCCCCCCCCTCTCCCACATCCACCTTCCACCACAACAACACTACAACCCAA
>NZ_JAAHHG010000740.1 GCF_010692555.1 Okeania sp. SIO3B5
CGTATCATTAAAAGTAGTATATAAATTTGTATCTTGGTAGGTGTTTATACTATGCAAATCATCTCAATTACTTTTTTCGTTCATCAAATTCCGAGTAAAAAATTTACGCATAAATACTTCTTTGATTGATTACTCAATCACGGCAGTCATGATTTTCTTCTCAAATTCTGTCTCCTGTCTTCCCCTCCCCTCCTGGGAGGGGCTAGGGGTGGGTTGGGAAGGGGAGGGGCGAGGGGTGGGTTGTCTCCTGACTCCTTCTTCTGTACTACATTTTGTGGTGCGGAATGTGGGTTCTAACTCAATAGTAGAATTCGGCCTGAGTTGATCTAACTTTTATTATTGTTTAAAAAAGTATAGCAGTACGTCTGTTGAGAGTTAGCGATCGCGACTGAGTAGTCCCATCATACTGTATCAGCCACTTTTGCAGAAGGTCTACGATCTAATCTATCTAAAATATCCAACATTTCCCGTTCAAAGGCCACACTAGCACGATTAGTTTTACCCCCAATATAAACCCGCTCGCTTTCCTGCCAAGCCCAAATTTGCGAGTGAGAAACATAACTCATCAACACACTCAACATCAATAAACCAAAACCTAAATAAACAATAGGAATTCCAGGGTCAGCTTTTATTTGTAAACCCGTACTACCTATAATCTTGTCAACAAATAGCCTTACCCCATTAACCTCTGTAGACATTCCTTCACGCACACTAGCAACTAATTTACCAGTGGCATCATAAATTAATACAGTTCCTTGTAAATCTCTTGCCAGTAGAGATACACCCTCACTCAAATCTGGTTTAATCGGAATCCAAGTTCCCCAAATTCTGCCCCCTCCCGCTGTATTTAATTTGGCCATTGGTAACTCAAAAACAGGGCTTCTATTAACTCTGACTTGAACTGCAGCGATCGCCCAATCTGCCTGATACATTGTCACCCCATGATATCTCATCGGTTGATTGACAAATATAGTTTTCCGATCAACTTCGGAACCATTTTTATCTAATATTGATAGGTCTGAATAAAACTGGTCAATTGCTCCTTCTGGAGTATAGTCAATCCAAAAACGATTTACCCGCACCAACCAATCTTGAGGAATTTGTGATTCGGCAAAAATTCCAGCATCCACAATATTTTTAATTTGAAATGTTTCTCCACTCGGCACTATTTCTTGACCAATAAATCCGGTCATTGAACCAACTATTGACCCAGCTAAAATAATCAACATACTAGCGTGAACTATTATGGGGCCAATTTTGCCAATAATTCCTTTTCGCCCATAAAGTTTATCTCCTTCTTGAAATACCTGATAACCACGTTGCTGTAGTATTTTTTCTAGGGAATCTAGGGAAGCTTTTTCTATTTCTGTGCTTAATGCTAAGTTTTCAAATTGTTGTTTCTTATTATAGAATTTCCAGCGATTAGCAGACTTTAGGGCTGGCATTTGTCGCGTAAAAGTACAAGCCGTTAAACTTGCTCCAAACAAAACTAATATTGATAAAAACCACCAAGTACGATAGACATGGTCTAACTCTAATAACAAAATTACTTTCCAAGTCAAAAATCCAAATAATGCTGGTTTTTCAGGATAATTTTCCTGATAAAAATTTATTGATTCACCTTGTTCTATAACTGTGCCCGAAATGCTACTTATAGCAATTACTAATAGTAGAGCGATCGCTAACCTTAAATCAGCCAATAATGGCAATATTTCTCTTCTAAATATTTTGAGAGGATTGAACCTCCAGCCTAATTCTGAATCTTTAGCATCCATTAATTTAATTCCTATCAGCTTTAATAATTACCCCTTCTTAAAATAAAGGGATTGATGCGGTAGGGGATTTTTTTGATTTTATCCCCTTAAAAAGGTAGATTTCAAACCTGAATTATCCAATTATTAATTATTAATTATTAATTATTGATTATCAGGTGACTGGTACTATTCTAAATAACAGTGAAAATAAACCAAAACCAACTAATAAAATACCACTAGCAGGTGTAATCCAACTAGACCATTTTCGCAGCTCTAAAAAGTTTTTAAGATTAGCTATAAAAGCACCTGCTAATATCAAAGGCGTTACATAACCAAAAGCATAAAATAGCAATAAAACCCCTCCTAAAACCAAGTCTCCAGTCGTAGAAACCCAAGCTAATAATGTTGCTAATACGGGAGTGCTACAGGGAGATGCAACTAAACCAAATGTTAAACCTAATAAATATGAACGTATTCCTTTAGGTAAATCTTGAGATATCCATCCCATACTGTCAAAAGAAGGCATAGGTAATGGCAATGCTTCTAGTAAATTAAGACCCATTAAAATAGCAACTATACTAACAATAATTGGCAATCCTATACCAACTTGACCATATACTTTTCCCAGTAATGATGCCAAAATTCCTAAACCTGCAAGAGTTGTAGCTAATCCTAGAGAAAACCAAGTAGATTGAACAGCAGCTTGGAGACGACTCTTAGCTTCATATCCGCCAATATAACCAATAGTTATTGGTAACATCGAAAGCATACAGGGAGTCAAACTGGTAAGTAAACCAGCTACAAATATAATTATCAAACTGACCCAACTGAGATGTATGAGTTGAGTCTTCACTATAGTATTTGCATATTGAGTAGTCTCGTAAAGTAAAGTCAGAAAAGTTTCCATAGTTATGATTGATTACTCTATTTATCTTAAGTAGAACTAAAATATTTGCTTGAGTGTCAGAAGTTATAGGAAGGCAGAAGCTGAATATTCTGTGTATGAGACACGCAAAACTTCTTGCCTTTTTGCCATGAAGGCTGGAATACTTAATATTTTGACACTTCCTTTAATTGGATCAAGATTCAAACCGCTCGTATAAATCTGTAGATATCTACCAATAAATAGACACAACTAGACATATACGTTAGTAATCTTAGTCCATAGGTCTAAAACGGAGCGGGATAAACGGCAATCCACGCCAGTTGCTACAACGGGGGGAACCCCCGCAACGCACTGGCTCCTCTATTCCCTCAAAAGCATTGGGAATTACTTTTCGGGCTATATTCATACTTCCGTTGGTGTCCGCATTGATTAATTTACCACTGGCAGTTTTGTATAAACCTCTCTTCGTGCGTCTACCGCTAAAACTATATTTAGATTTAGAGTTTGGTGTATATCTTGGTAACTCATCACCATCTAAAGCGCTTGCTTTACTGGTATAACTTTCTTCAGTAATTACTACTTTAATTCCTGCTAAGTGCCCTTTATATATCAACATCTCAATTAATCGACCATGAGGTATTTTGGTGAATTGCTGATTATTGCGTTTGCCGATTTGGATGTTTTGTTTCATACCTTGATTATTACCAATAACTAAAGTAGAAACGTCATTTTTTACACACCAATTAATCACTCTACGACTGGCTGTATGTAGGTAATTGTTAACTCGGTTATCCCCCTTGAAATTAAGTTCCTTTATTTGTCGCCAAGCTTTTTTAGATTGAGCTTTAGCCAGTTTCTTATTAAAATTTTGATTGATACTTTTTAAAGGTCTACCATTAATCAACAGAGGTTTTATGCCTGGTTGATTTGAAGTTATAGCCATTAAATTAGTTAATCCTAAATCAATACCTGCAACGTAATTAGATTGTTTTGGCTCTACATCACAAACAGTGTAAACAACCTCTATAACATAGCAATTTAGCTTCGGTACAATACGAACTTGGTTAATATTACA
>NZ_JAAHHG010000741.1 GCF_010692555.1 Okeania sp. SIO3B5
TCAATAGTACTTGTACTATATAAATAGTGCCTTTGCGTAAGTCCTGATTAGTTAAGATGCTTGACATCCTCCCCGGCCTGAAGGCACGGGGATTCCTACCGAGCCTAAGCTCCTCGGCGAGTTGACGTTTTGCTGGCGCAAAGCTCCGCTAACACTGGCTGCTGCTAGCTTGACGTTAGTCTTATGCTTGCCTCCACGTCCGTTTAATGTCTCGGACTGCCCGCCCGCGACTAATATATTTATCGCTGCGTTCTCGTCTCTATCATGTTTTGCACCACAGTTGAGACACTCCCATTCTCGCACCTTCAGGTCTAGCTTCCCACCTTTAAAGCCACAATTTGAGCAAATTTGGGATGTTGGCTCCCAACGATTAATTACTCTAAAATCACGACCATATTTTTCTGCTTTTCCTTCTAGGAGTGTTCGGAATTGTCTCCAACCTAAATCGGATATAGCCCTGGATAATTTACGATTCTTAACCATACCAGAAACGTTTAAATCTTCTAAAACAATTGTTTGGTTTTCACGAATTATTTCAGTAGATAATTTATGTAGAAAATCAGTTCTTGTATCTTTCAGTTTGCCATGGAATTTAGCTACTCTAATCCTGGCTTTTTCATACCTTTTAGAGCCTTTAGTTTTATGAGATAATGACTTACTTAACTTTCTTAACTTTTTAATTCGTTTCTTCAGTGGTTTAGGAGCATCAACCTTTGTACCATCACTAAATGTAGCAAAGGTTTTAATACCTAAATCTATACCTACTGAATTATCAGTTTGAGGTAAGATTTCAGGTATAATTTCTACTACAAAACTCAAGAAATATCTATGAGCTGAATCTTTGACAATAGTTACTGATGATGGAGCAGCAGGTAACTCTCTTGACCAGACAATTTTCAGCTTTCCTATCTTTGCTAAATAAACTTTATGTTGACCAACTTTAAACCCTCCCTTTGTAAACCTAGCAGTTTGCTTTGACTGTCTACTTTTTTTAAATTTAGGAGGTTTAACAGGTCTACCTTTTCTCTGGCCTTGAGTTGATTTAAAAAAGTTTTGATAAGCCTGGTTTAAATCATTCAATGATTGCTGCAATGGTATGTTAGAAACCTCTGATAACCATTCTCTTTCTTCAGTTTTTTTAGCTTGAGTAATAAAAAGCTTTTGTAGTTCTGAATTAGTGGGTTTATTTTCTCCTAATTTATACTTTTCTTGGCAGCAAGCTAGACTATCATTCCAAACCACACGGACACAACCAAATAGCTTTGCTAATCGGTATTTTTGTCCCGGTGTTGGATAGATACGATACTTAAATCTAGCTTTCATAATTTGACTCTTAAACTAAATACATGATAACATATTTCTTGAAATAAAATCAACTACTAAAAAGTCGCCCGCTTATGGGCGAGGCTTTAAACCCAATTTTTCGGTAAAAGTTACTGTTAAAGTCCCTGGAATAAACCTTAGAAGTAATTATTTATTACTAATTGCTGTTAACGTAGTTCCTCCGGAGGAGGCTAGCTGACTGCTAATAGCTGTTTGCGCAGCATGACCTAGGAAATGCTTAAAAATATTGATATCTAAAAAAGATTTATTTGCCATTAATTTTTTGTCTATTTAAAATATTATTAAAAACAAAAAT
This sequence comes from Okeania sp. SIO3B5, assembly GCF_010692555.1. Lineage (GTDB taxonomy): Bacteria > Cyanobacteriota > Cyanobacteriia > Cyanobacteriales > Microcoleaceae > Okeania. Next base: position 1,640 of record NZ_JAAHHG010000741.1, read on the forward strand.
AACCTTCAATAACATTATTTTTATCTTTTTATTTTGGCTTGAATACCCCGCCGTATACACAATATTTACAATTAGTTAATTAATTGGGGTTATGATATACGAAGTGGCAGGTCGTTCACTATCTCCATCCACTTTTTCCTTCTTATTTCTTCCTTCTTCCTTCTTCCTTCTTCCTTCTTATTTCTTCCTTCTTCCTTCTTCAATCCCAAACTTTTAACCTCCAAATAACTTTGGAATAATTTAATCTTTATCACCTTCTAGAAACAGAAAAACTATGGTATTATACTAACCTCATTAACCAAATATAGAGTACAACTACCAATGGCTAAAAGCGAAACCAGGAACGAAGCAGAAGTTCGTTCACAAAGAGTTGAAGAATTACGCTCCCTGGGAATAAACCCCTATCCTAGTAAAGCTGTAGAGCGATCGCACACTGCTCAACAAGTTATAGACTTATTTTCCCCACCAGCAAAAGAATTAGAACCAGGGGAAGCAGACCCTAATGAAAAATTATTAAAAGTTTGTGGTCGTATTACTTCTAAGCGCGATAGTGGTAGTATTGGTTTCATTAACTTAACAGATGAAAGTGGAAAAATTCAGCTTAAAATTGAGAAAAAATTAGTTAAAGGAGACCCTGGTTTAGGCTTTAAACAAATACAAAAACTTTTGGATGTAGGAGACTTTATTAGTGCAGAAGGAATAGGTTGTCGTACTAACCGAGGTGAGTTATCAATTCAGGTAAATAAACTCGATCTTATTTCTAAAGCTATTATTCCTTTTCCTGACTCTTATTATGGTGTAAATGACCCCGAAATTTGTCGTCGTCATCGAGAAATGGATTTAGCTGGAAATGCTGAATCTTTAAAGCGTTTTAGAATGCGGAGTAAAATTTTACAAAGTATTCGTACATATCTTTGGGATGCTGGATTTTATGAAATAGAAACACCAGTTTTACAAGCAATTTATGGAGGTGCTGCTGCTCGACCTTTTACAACTCATCATAATGCTTTAGATGTAGATTTATATCTACGAATTGCTACAGAATTATTTTTAAAACGAGCAATTTGTGGTGGTTTTGAACGAGTATTTGAATTAGGTAGAGTATTTAGAAATGAAGGGATTGATAGTACCCATAATCCTGAATTTACTTCCCTAGAAGTTTATCAAGCTTATGCAGATTATTTTGAAATTTTGGGTTTGGTAGAAGATGTTATTTGTTATTGTATGAACAATGTTTTAGGAGATATAAAAGAGATAGAATATCAAGGACAAATTATTAATTTAGAACGTCAATATGACCATAGTCAAAAATATCCTAATTTTACTGGCAAACATTGGCAAGTTAAAACAATGGTAGAGGCAGTTAAGGATGAAACAGGATTAGATTTTGATAACTTAGAATTGTCAGAAGCTCTTGAAGCTGTAGAAAAATTAAACCTAAAATTATCCAAATTAGAAACACAAAGTTTGGGTTATCTTTTATATGCTGTTTTTGACCAAAAAGTAGAGTCAACTTTAATTCAACCTACTTTTGTAATTGATTTTCCTGTAGAAGTCAGTCCGTTAGCAAAAAGACATCATAGCAAACCAGGTTTTGTGGAAAGATTCGAGTTATTTATTCACGGTACAGAATATTCCAATGGTTTCTCCGAATTAAACGATCCTCAAGACCAACGCCAACGTTTTGAAGAACAGATCGCTCAGAGAGATGCAGGAGATGATGAAGCACATCCAATGGATGAAGATTTTATTCAAGCGTTGTCTTTGGGGATGCCTAGTTGTGGTGGAATGGGTATTGGGGTTGACCGTGTTGTGATGTTGTTGACTAATACTCAAAGTATTCGGGATGCTATTATGTTCCCGACTATGCGATCGACTTTGAAGGATTGAAGAAGGAGTCAGGAGAGTGAGGAAGTAGGGGAGTGGGGGAGTGGGGGAGTGAGGGAGTGAGGGAGTGGGGGAGTGCGGGAGTGAGGGGGCAAATTTTAGAATCTTGGTTACAACAATGGCCTACGGTTGTATACAAAGTCAAAGAAAATCCTCG
>NZ_JAAHHG010000742.1 GCF_010692555.1 Okeania sp. SIO3B5
TCTTCAATTTTTCTCCCAGTCTCAACAACAAAACTCACTCCAAAACACACAAAAACCTTTACCCCTAATCAAATATTTGCAAAAGTATCGTTGTTTAGTAGTCTTGGATGACATTCATCACCTTTTCAGCAGTGGGGAGTTAGCTGGAAAGTACAAACCAGGATACGAAGAATATGACTGCTTTTTCAAACAGAGAGAAAAATTCTCCCATGACAGTTGCCTGCTATTAATAGGTTGGGAACAACCCATTAAACTTGCTCAACTCAAAAGCAAAAAAACACCAATTCCTATATTGAAACTGACTGGTTTAGATATTGCCAGCGCAACAGAAATACTCAGAGATTATGGTTTGGCAGAAATTGATAACAGGGAAAGACTCATTCACCTCTATCAAGGAAACCCTTTATGGTTAAAAAGTGTGGCAACTCAGATTCAAGAATTCGGAGAAAATTTGATTGAATTATTGCCCGATGATGCCATCTTATTACCAGAAGATTTAAAAGATACTTTACAAAAGCAGAGCGATCGCATATCGGAAACCGAAAAACAAACCCTGTCACTCTTAGCAACAAAAAATCAACCCATTAGTCTAGCGCAACTATTAGACACTACACAAACCTCACCATCAGATTTACTCAACACATTACAATCTTTGTGTAGGCGTTCCATAATTGAAAAACAAGAAAATCTTTACAGTGTGCCACCTGTAGTCAGGGAATATTATACCATTTTAATAAAGTTACGATATGAATATTAATTCTTAAGCCCCCCTTACCAAGCTATCCCTTATAAGGAACTCCTCAGACACGAGGACACGGAGACGCGGAGACACGGGGATACGGAGAGAAGGGGAGAAGGGAGAAATAGTCATGCTATCTAAGTAAAATTACTTATTTTTCCAGGATTAATGTACTTTTAAATACATTCTCTCTCTAGAAAAAGGCTTTTAAAGTCTCCAACATAATTTGTCTATAATATCTACGTTTTATGTTAAGAAAGATGTTTATAAAGCATAGCTTACAAAGGGGGGTTGGGGGGATCGAAATCAGTAGATAGCTGTATTACAAAGAGAGTAAATTAAGGCTCAATATGGTATGATTACTTGAAAAATAAAATCCTAATTTAGACCATGAAAATTAGAGAAATGCTACAACAAAAGCAGGAAGAAATTCTACACCTAGCGGCCCAACATGGAGCATCCAATATCCGAATATTTGGTTCCGTTGCACGAAATGAAGAACGGGAAGATAGCGATATAATTAATAATTAATAATTAATAATTAATAATTCACGCCTTAAAGCCTCCCCTTGGATAGGGGATAAAATAAAAAAAAATCCTTTTAGTCAATCCTATCCGTTTTAAGAAGAGGTAATTATTAATTATTAATTGTTGATACTTCCTTCCCCAATTTATGACTAACAAAAACACTCCAACTACAAACAACCTCAAATATGCCAACCCCCTAATTGGCACAGGAGGTCACGGCCACACCCATCCAGGGGCAAGCGTTCCCAATGGTTTTGTCGTACTTGGCCCCGATACCAGAGTCGAAGGGTGGGATGCCTGTTCCGGATACTATGATAGCGATCGCAGTATTCTCGGTTTTTCCCACACTCACCTAAGCGGTACGGGTATTGCAGACTATGGGGATATTCTAATTTTGCCAAAAATTGGTACTATGACACTCGAACCGGGAACTCTGGAAAACCCAGACTCTGGTTATCGGGAACGCTTTGACAAAAACTCGGAAACTGCTTCTCCTGCTTACTACAAAGTCAAGTTAAACTCAGGAATACAAGTTGAACTCACAGCTAAACAAAGGAGTGGTTTTCACTACTACACTTTTCCCGAAAATGCTAAAGTTAACCTGCTCATAGACTTAGTTCATCGCCGAGACGAAAACACTCTCTCTGCTAGTCTCAAAGTATTAGATCCATACACCATTGTTGGCAGTCGCATCAGTCAAAGTTGGTCGCCCGAACAAAGAATTTATTTTTATATCAAAATAGATAAACCACTGCAAAAAATATATATCTCCACCGATGGCAAAAATCTGAATCAACTCAAAAGTGCCAATAACAAATATATTCAATCATATCTAGAATTAGGGCAAATTTCCAATCTCAAAATACGAATTGGTATTTCTGCAGTAGATATCAATGGAGCGCAAAGAAACCTCGCCAAAGAAATTCCCACCTGGCAATTCTACGAAACAGTTGACTCCAGCAAAGAACTCTGGCGCGAGAAACTGGCAAAAATTGATATTGAAACTGAAAACGAAACAGATAAAATTATTTTCTACACTGCTCTCTACCATACTTACAAAGCTCCACATATTTATATGGATGTAGACAAAAGGTTTCGGGGAGCAGATGGACGCATTCATACCGCAGGAGGCTTTACCAACTATACCCTATTTTCTCTGTGGGATACATTTCGCGCTCTCCACCCATTGATGACTTTGCTGGAACCTTCAGAAACTAATGAATATATCAAATCTATGTTGATACATTACGACCAAGTTGGTTCCCTACCAAAGTGGAAACTAGGAGAAAAAGATGTCAAAACAATGGTTGGTCGTCATGCTATTAGTGTTATTGTCGATGCTTTTACCAAAGGTTTGAGAAACTATGATAATTGGTGGGCATTGGGAGCAATGATCGACACCATGAATAGACAAGAACCAGAATTAAATGCCTATCGTAACTATGGTTTTGTTCCCTCAGATGTTGATGTTAATTGGTCAGTGTCGCGGACTCTAGAATTTGCCTATAATGATTGGGCGATCGCTCAGGTTGCCAGAATTTTCAGAAATATTAGTCTGGCAGAAAGTTATGAAAAACGTTCTCAAGCATACCGCCAAGTATTCGACGCGAGTCAAAAATTAATGCGCCCCAAACGTAGGGATGGTAGTTGGGATAATTTCGATCCCTTTGCAGCAGCATGGGAGTCTCCTTTTATTGAGGGGAATTCCTGGCAATATACCTGGTTTGTGCCTCACAATATTCCCGATTTAATTCAACTCATGGGTGGGAAGTCAGCATTTTTAGCACAACTGGAAAAACTATTTTCCCTAGATAGTAGTCAAGGCAATGAACTACCGGATATTACAGGGTTAATAGGGCAATATGCTCACGGGAATGAACCCAGTCATCATATCTGCTATCTTTTCAATTTTGTCGATCGCAACGATCTGACTCGTGCTTATGTCAAACAAATACTCACTACAATGTACAAAGCTACACCAGATGGCATCATAGGCAATGAAGACTGCGGACAAATGTCAGCTTGGTATATTCTCAGTGCTTTGGGTTTATATCAGGTGACTCCGGGTACGCCAATGTTTGATTTAGGATATCTACATTTTTCTCAAGCGACGATACATTTGGGTAATGGCAAAGATTTTGTTATCCAAAAAGGTAATCATTCCGAACCATATTTACTCAATAGTCAACCAGTGTCAGGGTGGCAAATTTCATATCAAGATATTATGAATGGTGGTGTGTTGAGTATTTCCTCACCAACGCCAATAAATTTACCGAAAAATTGGGTTTAAAGCCTCCCCTTTGAAGGGGACTTTTTATTTTTATGTTAAGTCAATTGAATATATGCTATAGTATTATTAGTTGCCGGGGGGCACTCGGAAACTCGTGCGCGGACG
>NZ_JAAHHG010000743.1 GCF_010692555.1 Okeania sp. SIO3B5
TGCAATTGAATATCCACCCAAATTGTCTGTATCTCAAATAGTTAATCACCTCAAGGGTGTTTCCAGTAGATTATATGGAGCAGCAGGATATAAAAAACCACACAAGACAGCCCTTTGGAGTCCTTCATATTTTGTGGCTTCTGTTGGAGGAGCGCCACTTGAAGTTCTTAAACAATATATTCAAAATCAAAAGTCCCCCTAGAAGGGGGAGGCTTGAGACCCGCTTTTTCGGTCAGCGGTAATTATGGCGGCAAGGCGTCCCAAGTTTTCCTCTGCAGATTTTTTGGGAGGAAGTACACAGGAAAAAGCTAAGGCTATGGAAACATATATCTCCTATTGTGGTAGCTATGAAATTAAAGATAAAAAAGTAATTCACCATGTTAAAGCCTCTTTATTTCCTAATTGGGTTGGTACAAACCAAGAACGTTTCTTTGAATTTACAGAAAATTATTTACTATTAACTACACCTTCCTTTAAGGTGAGTGACAAACGGTTGACTGGACATCTGATGTGGGAACGTTGTACTAAAACAATACCAACTTGATATTAGATACAGTATCAATAACCTTCTGGGCAAAGATGATGAGAAATAAGCGATCGCTTTACCAGTAAGAGATTTGTTCTATGATGTTATGGATAGTTTGAAACTCTCAAATATGAAATATATGATTAATCCTTCCCTATATCAAATAAACACCCGCGTTTGGCTCAACAGATTGTCCCAAGAGTTCGGTCGTCGCGCCACCTTAGATGATATTCCCGATACAGAATTGGACCAAATAGTAAACTTGGGATTTGACTGGGTGTACTTTTTAGGAGTTTGGCAAACAGGAATAATGGCGCGAGATATCTCTCGTGCAAATCCTGATGTGCGAAAGGAAGCTATAGAACTTTTTGGTGATGAGTTCCAAGAAGATTATATTTGCGGGTCTTGTTTTGCGGTAACTGGTTACCACATCCATGAAAACCTAGGTGACAATGCAGCTATGTTACGACTGCGCGATCGCCTCCATCAAAGGGGACTAAAACTCATGCTTGATTTTGTCCCCAACCATACTGCCCCCGACCATCCTTGGGTACAAACAAATCCTGACTTTTATGTTCAGGGAACCCAGGCCGATCTTGAACGAGAACCCCAAAATTATATACGAATAGAACTGCCAACAGGTAGCCAAATATTTGCTCATGGAAGAGACCCCTATTTTCCAGGTTGGTCTGATACTTTGCAACTGAACTACGGCAACCCGAAATTACAGGAGGGGATGTTAGCAGAATTATCCAATATTGCTCATTTGTGCGATGGCGTTCGCTGCGATATGGCAATGCTAATATTGCCAGATATTTTTGAGCGGACTTGGGGTATTCCAGTGCAACCGTTTTGGTATGATGCAATTTCCCAAATTAAACAGCAACATCCAGATTTTATCTTTATGGCAGAAGTATATTGGGATCTGGAGTGGGAACTGCAACAATTAGGATTTGATTACACTTATGACAAACGGTTATACGATCGCCTCCATCAACAACAGGCAGTTCCAGTTGGACTGCATCTTTATGCTGGTCTTGATTTTCAAAATAAATTAGCACGGTTTATGGAAAATCATGATGAACCCAGAGCGAATGCAGATTTTCCACCAAGAGTTCATGAAGCTGCTGCCATTTTGACTTATTTTACCCCTGGTTTACGTTTTTTCCATCAAGGTCAGTTACAAGGTTGGTCTAAAAAAATTTCGATGCACTTATGTTATGCTCCTGAAGAAGCTACTGTTCCAAACATAGAGAGATTTTACCATCAATTATTAGATTCTTTAGCTCTGGATATTTTCCATGAGGGAAATTGGCAATTACTTGAATGTGTTGCTGCATGGGAAGGAAATTTCACATGGAATAATTTTATTGCTTTCAGTTGGCAAGGAGAAGATGAGCGACTGTTGTTGATAACTGTTAACTATGCTTCTTATCGAGGGCAATGTTATGTTCAGTTGCCATTTGAGAGTCTCAGGGGTGAAACGCATCGACTACAAGATTTAATGAATGAGGTGAGTTACGATCGCTTGGGAGATAATTTGGTTTCACGAGGTTTATATTTGGATGTACCTGCATGGGGTTATCATGTTTTTGATGTTAGTTAGGAGAGAAGAAGTTAAGAGGTGTTTGTTATTTCAGTTATCAGTAAATCTCATCTTTAAGACTTCAGGACTTACGCAGAACCACGTAGACAACTACCACCAGATTGTGTACCAACAACAATAACAGTGAAACTTGATTCCTGTGGTAGATGGTCTGTGTCTTTGAGAGTCAATGATACCAGAGATTTAAAACTTAAACCAGTACTCAAACAAATAGGTATTGACGCGCGGAATTACCAGTTTAGTTACTACCAGTGATGGAGAAAAAATTGCTAACCCTAAGAATCTAAATAAATTACACAAAAAACTGAGGTTAGCTCAAAAGTCTTTATCTAGAAAAACCAAGGGATCTAATATAGCAATGAGCGCTGGTGTGTTTACATGGTACAAATAACTACTAATGTAGTATGATTGAAAGTATTGGTAATATTTAGTAGAGTTTCGTGCTACATTTGAAGACAATAGTAGTATGTAAATATGCGAGCGCTCATTGCTATAACTATTAAAAGGCCAGGCTGAAGGTAGCCAAGATACACGCAAAAATTAAAGATTCAAGGCTTGATTACACCCATAAGCGTGCCTACTCAACTAATCAAAAGATACCAAACGATAGTGGTTGAGGAAATAGCCGTAAAGAATATGGTCAAAAACCATAACCCACCCCCATCCCCTCCCGGGAGGGGAGCAAGAGGGGTGGGTAGTGATGCTAACTGGGGAGAATTAGTCAGGCAATTAGAGTACAAAGCTGAATGGTATGGACGGGAATTAATCAAGATTGATAGATATTTTCCTAGTGCCTCTTTCAGAGGAGCTGCCTCTTGCAGAGGAGCTTCGCTAACGCTAACAAAGCGTTGTTCTAATTGTGGTTATGTAGTGAAAAAATTGCCTCTAAATATTAGAGAGTGGGATTGTCCTGAATGTGCAGCTCTCCATGACCGGGACATCAATGCAAGTATAAATATTTTGCGGATGGGAACCCGCGTCGGCGTTAGCGTTTGCGCAGCATGACCATAGGAAAGCTCCTCTGGAAGAGGCTAGACGCAAGGGAAGGCCCACCAAGAAGGCTGCGGGACTCGCAGTGTCAGTCTGTGGAGCGACGGTAAGACCCGAAGAGAGTAAATCTCGTTTATGCTGGTGCTATGAAACAGAAAGCCCCTAACAGTGATGTTAAGGAATCCCGCGCTGTCTCGTAGAGCAGCGTCGGGAGGATGTCCATGCCTAAACCTAAAAAATGACGGGAGTAAGTACGCAGCGCCCGTTTTAACGGCTGGTTGAATAACGACACGCGGGTTTTAACCCGTAGTAAAAATCTGCTATACTTAGAGGAATAAGGAACAAGGTTTGTCGCTATGACATGACCGCGCTTTGCGGTGAGATTCCGGTGGACAGGAGACGGGGACGATGCTTCCTACGACGGCTGTTTGCGCAGCATTCGGCACCGAAAAGCAAGCAGGCAGCTAGAGCAGCGAGAAGATTGCTCCAACTTGAGTAAA
>NZ_JAAHHG010000744.1 GCF_010692555.1 Okeania sp. SIO3B5
TTATCTTCTATTAACTTATCAAGAAGTTGATAACCAGTTTTACCAAGCTCCTTACATTCTTGCTTAGGTATTCTCTCTGTTCCTATTTCTTGAGAATATAAATTAAGTCTCTCTTGATTACTTTTCACCATACCTAACCAGTGAAGTTCAAACTTTGAAGCCCACACATAATCTATGGCATTTATATAAGGTGGAGAGGTAATTATTGCATCATATTTACCTCCTGTAATTTTTCTGGCATCTGTTAAATCTAATTGTTTCACTACCTCGATATTTGTATTGATAAAAGGATGCCACTCAAGAACTGCATCTATTGTTTTATTACTATATATTTGAAAATATTTAAACACATCTGAACGAGATAAATTTGGTATCTCTTTTATATGCGATCGCCTAGCTGCTAATATCATTCCATCATTCATATTTGATGTTTTTCTCACAGTAGAAGCAAATGCTAACCACAGAATAGGTTGTATAGTTTTTGGAGAATTTAAAATATAATATCTGAGGATTTCTAAACCTTCTTGTACTCCCTGTTGAAACCAAAAATCTTTATTGGCAAAGTCAATAGTTTCTGGTGCTTTTTGATGACTATAAGCACTATGAAGAATTTTAGTTATTTCTTCCTCAACTTCCGTTACTGAAAATATACTTGTTTTGACTTGGCAAATTAAACGACTAAGTGGATGATAATCTAACCAATCAATGGATATTCCAGATTTAATTGATTCTATTATTGTAGTACCACCTCCGGCAAAGGGTTCTAAAACTTTAAAAGGAAAAGAGGCATATTTTTGCAGAAACCAACGAGGTATTTCTGGTATTGACTTTGCTGGTTGAAATCCTAAATTATAAATTTTCATCGGGGTACTTCTGTGTAGTGAAATTAAAGTACCTTTCTTTAAATATTGAGGTATATCCCCATCTATATGTAAATATAAATTTTGCTTTTGTTCCAGTTTATTTATCATATAAAAACGCTCTACTTACTATTATGGTCAAATCTTAACATTTTTTATCAAAATAATATGGGTCTAAAACTCCGCCTTTTAAGGCGAAATATTTTTGGAGAGTTGCTCAAATCCCCGTTACAAAAATAACTTCTGACTTCTGACTTCGTTAAAACTCTGGCCTATTCAAAGTTCTCCTTGGTTAAGGAATAACCTATTTTGTAGTTGTAAGTATAATGGTAAGAATCAGATTTCTCAACTTATGAAAAAGATGAAAATTGTTCCAGGGGAAGCTATGATTCTAAATAATATTGGTCTTGTCTACGATGTTTTAGAAGAAAAACGAACCGCACTAGATTACTTCAACCAATCCCTAGACTTATCACAAAAAATCCAAGATCAAGAAAGTGTTGCCAATACTCTCTATAATTTAGCAGTTCTAAAATACAACCAAGGTAACTTAAACGAAGCATTAACAAGCATCGAATCAGCTATCAACATTATTGAAGAACTTTATACAGAGATTATTATTACTAAGCTCCCTCAATCCGATTTCACTACCGTTCAAAATTACTATCAATTTTACATAGATTTATTAATTCAACTTCACAAACAAAACCCCAATCAAGGTTATGACATCAAAGCTTATGAACTGAGCGAAAAACTCAAAAATAGACAGACAAATTTAACCATAATTTATCCATAAGTAGATAGGTGTAAATCAACCTTACTATTTAATCAAATGTTGATATAGTCAAAACCCTTGATATTGCTTCCCTCCACTTCATTAAAATCGCAATGACGTAGTTGTAAATTTTCTCACTTACCTACTTATGTCTAAGCTAATTTATTTCTAATTTTACAACTAAAAAAGCAAAGAAACCGGGTTGATTAAATACCCCACCATACTAACATTTAGTTTCCATAAACCCGGTTTCTTGTAACACTCCAAAGGAAGCAGATTTGATATATAAAGCTACGCATTAAGGTTAAGACATTTCTAATCCTGAAACCCCTTTGACAGTATGCTGTTCCCTGTTCCCTATTCCCTATTCCCTAGTGCGTAGCACTATAACTTTAAAAATCCACAGTTAAAGGCGCTCTCGGAAAAGGAATCACATCTCGAATATTCCCCATTCCTGTCATAAACTGCACCACTCTTTCAAACCCCAAACCAAACCCAGCATGAGGAACAGTACCATACCTACGCAAATCCAAATACCACCATAATTCCTCCTTATTCATCTCCTGTTCATCTATCCTTTTCTCCAAAATATCTAAACGTTCTTCCCTCTGAGAACCCCCAATAATTTCTCCTACCTTTGGCACCAAAACATCCATCGCCCTAACCGTCTTACCATCATCACTTAAACGCATATAAAAAGCCTTAATTTTTGCTGGATAATCAGTTACAATCACAGGTTTTTTAAACAATTCCTCACACAAATAACGTTCATGTTCCGACTGTAAATCTAAACCCCACTCTACCGGATAATCAAACTTTTTATCCGTCTTTTCCAATAAAGAAACAGCCTCAGTATAAGTAATCCTTTCAAAACTATTATTAATAATCGTATCTGCCGTTTCAAAAACTGTTTTATCAATCCGTTTATTGAAAAATTCCATATCCTCCGAACAACTTTCCAAAACAGACTTAAAAATGTATTTCATAAATTCCTCAGCCAAATCCATATCCCCTTCCAAATCGCAAAAAGCCATCTCAGGTTCAATCATCCAAAACTCAGCTAAATGTCGAGAAGTATTAGAATTTTCTGCTCTAAAAGTCGGACCAAACGTATAAACATTACTAAAAGCAGTTGCCATAATTTCCGCTTCTAACTGCCCACTTACTGTTAGAAAAGCAGGTTTACCAAAAAAGTCTTGACTAAAATCAATATCTTGTTTTTCTGTTAATGGAACTTTCTTTAAATCTAAATTAGTAACTGTAAACATTTCTCCTGCACCTTCACAGTCACTAGCAGTAATAATAGGAGTATGAACCCACAAAAAACCTCGTTCTTGAAAGAATTGATGCACAGCATTAGCACAAGCATTTCTCACTCGAAAAACCGATCCATAAGTATTAGTTCGTCCTCGCAAATGTGCAATAGTACGGAGAAACTCAAAAGAGTGGCGTTTTTTCTGCAAAGGATATGTTTCAGGATCGGCATCACCATAAGCGATCGCCTTTTCTGCCTTAAGTTCAATTCTTTGTCCTTTTGCTGGCGACTCTACCAAAATACCACTCACTTCTACTGATGCACCTGTATTCAGTTGCTGTAAACTTTCTTGATAATTTGGTAGATCAGGATTTAATACTACTTGTAGGTTAGCCAAACATGAACCATCATTAACTTCTACAAAAGCAAATTCTTTCAACTCTCGCTTAGTGCGTACCCACCCTTGAATTGTTACTTTGGTATCAGGTTTACCGCTTCTTAATATTTCGGCAATTCGTTGCTTTGTCATTTCTTTCATCCTATCTATCAGACTTGCTATTTTGATTTTTTTTTGGTATTATATCATGTCCGGATAAGAGCGTGATAAAAAACCTTCTCCCTTTAAATCTTTCTTTTCCTTCAGCATAGCAGCATAGCAGCATAGCTGCCTTCGGACCTCCAAAGTGTAATATCATGTCCGGATAAGAGCGATCTGGAAAAAAA
>NZ_JAAHHG010000745.1 GCF_010692555.1 Okeania sp. SIO3B5
TTACAAACAGCTCCGTCAGAAGACTTAAAACCTGGTGAAGAAGAAATTGAATTATGATATATAGAGCTTATTTGGGAGATGGGGAGATGGGGTGATGGGGTGATGGGGGGATGGGGTGAGAAAAAAAAGCTATAGCAATGTGCGCTGGCATATTTACAAATCACAGGAAGTGTCCAATAGCTCAAAGTCTTATATTATAGTAAGAACATTATTGTTTGGAGGAGAAGCTGTCGATCCTAGTTGGGTAAAACAAATTTTAGAAAAAGGGAGTCCAGAGAGATTACTTCATGTCTATGGGCCAACAGAAAATACGACTTTCTCTAGCTGGTATTTAGTAGAAAATATATCAGAAGGTGCAACAAATTTACCGATTGGTTGTCCCCTATCTAACACTCAGTTTTTTGTTCTCGATCGCCACCTTCAACCTGTTCCTATTGGAGTACCAGGAGAATTATATGTTGGGGGAGATGGTTTAGCTAGAGGTTATCTAAATCGACCTGAGTTAACAGCAGAGAAGTTTATCGACAACCCTTTTGATTCTGGAAGCAAGACCAGTAAATTTTATAAGACTGGGGATTTAGTACGCTATCTACCCAATGGCAATATTGAGTTTCTCGGAAGAATAGACACTCAAGTAAAAATTCGGGGATTCCGCATTGAATTAGGAGAAATTCAAGCGATTTTATTGACTCATCCCCCAGTTGAACATGGAATTGTTATTCCACGGGAAGATACACCGAATAATAAACGCTTATTTGCCTATGTTGTCAGCAAAAATCCCGATCTAACTCCTGTGCATCTACGGCAGTTTCTTCTAGATAAACTGCCTGAGTATATGATTCCTTCCGGGTTTGTTATACTAGAAAAGCTCCCGATAACTTCCAATGGTAAAGTAGATAGAAAAGCATTACCTGCTCCAGATATAGAATTAACTAGAACAGAAGAGTTTGTCGCTCCAAAAAACAAAATAGAACAGACTTTAGCTGAAATTTGGCAAGATGTTTATAGTTTCATCTGACAATTTTTCTCTCCCCGAACAATCCTATGGTCGTCAAAGTATTTGCTTATCAGCTTCATCTACAGCAGCACTAGATGTTCTGGTAAAACAAAATCGTCTCACCTTAAACATTCTCGTACAAGGAGTTTGGGCACTGCTCTTAAGTTGCTATAGCGATCAATTGGATATCGTATTTGGAGCATCTGTTTCTGGTCGTCCTCCAGATATTTTAGGAGTTGAGTCTATGGTTGGTTTGTTTATTAATACTGTACCGATCCGATTCTCAATTACTCCCAATATGTCCCTGTGGTCTTGGTTACAAGAAAATCAACAGCAACAATTGCAACAAAAATCCTATGAATACTGTTCCCAAGGACAAATCCATGAATGGAGCGAACTATCAAGTTCATCGCGCTTATATGATAGTATTCTAGTATTCGAGAACTATCCAATTGATACCTCAGTCGCCGAATTTTCAGACTTTAATATTAGTCTCAATCAAAATTATTCTGTAGGGGCACAAACCAAATATAGCTTAACTATTCTTGCTATTCCCGGTTCCGAACTTAAGCTCAATGTTGTCTATAATCAATATCAACTTGACAATTCTGAAGTGATTAAAATTCTCGATCATTTCCTACAATTTTTCAACTACATTATTCAGAATCCAGATGCAAAATTGTCCGATCTACAAAACATTATTCCGGAAGCTGAAATTCCCCAAATCAGATTAGATTTACAACCAACTGATAATGAGGAAAAACCACCCTTTATTTTGCCACGAGATACTCTGGAACAGCAACTTGCCAAAATTTGGTCAGATATTCTCCAGGTCTTCCCAATAGGAATTCAAGACAATTTTTTCAATCTTGGTGGGCATTCTCTGTTGGCCTTAAAACTTATGGCTCAAATTGAGCAAGAATTTGGCAAAAATCTCCCCTTATCTACTCTTTTTCAAGCTCAAACTATTGAAAAACTTGCAACTATTCTGCGAGAATCGACAAACTCAATTTCTTGGTCTCCTCTGGTGCCGATTCAAACCCAGGGTGATAAACCTCCATTCTTTTGCGTACCTGGAGCAGGAGGAAACGTTATTTATTTTTCTAACTTAGCTCGCTATTTAAGTTTAGACCGACCTTTCTATGGTTTGCAAGGCGTTGGTCTTGATGGAGAATCAGAGCCTTATACCAGTATTGAAGATATTGCAGACAACTATATTAAATATATCAAAACTGTTCAACCTAAAGGGCCTTATTATTTAGGTGGTCATTCTTTTGGTGCTTTAGTTGCATTTGAGATAACTCAACAACTTAAAAAGCAAGGGGATGAAGTAGCTCGGTTAGTCATAATTGAGACTCCAATTCCCGATGCTTTAGAAAATAAACCTAATATCGATCGAGATTGGGATAATTCTAGGAAGCTCATCTTAGTTGTGGCGTTAATTGAACAATTGTTTGGTAAAGAGCTTGAAGTATCAAGAGAAATCCTTGAATCTCTGGAATCAGAGGAACAATGGAACTATATTTATGAAAGGTTACAAACGATTGACTTTTTTCCTCCAGGTACAGGTACTCAACAAATTCGTGGTTTTGTCAGAGTTTTAATGAGCGATTATGAAGCAACCTATTCTTATCATCCACAGACAAATTATCCGATTCCGATTTCTCTATTTAAAGCCAGTGATATAGTCACAGAAACAATGGCAGAAAAGGGATTTGGACATACTATAAAACAGGAGATAGAAAGCGATATGCTCTGGGGTTGGGGAAAATACTCATCTCAACCTGTAGAAGTGTATAATGTTCCTGGTAATCATCTAACGATGATAGCGGAACCTCATGTTCAAGTGTTGGCTGAAACGTTACGGGATTGTCTATTTTGACGTTGTGTGGAGAGAAGCTCACGGGGTTGCAAGCTAGTTGAAAGCCATATATAGAAAGGGATTTGCCTTAGGGAATTGAATAATCTCACGGGGTGACAAGCTGGCCTAAAACTAGGAAAGCTGATATGAGCGTGCCAACTCGTAGTTGCTAACTGATATCATGTCCGGTTGAATAATTAGACTTTGGTGGAAGGAAGGCAGCGGGAGCTGGAGGCAGGAGGCAGAAGGTTTTCTTCTATTGTCAACTTAATTTTATACACGCTCCGATGCTGCCGGACATGATATGAAGGGAAAAACTATCGTCCGTTGGGGAAAACGTCCATGGCAGATTGAAGGTTTCTTTAAAACGGCCAAACATCAATTTAGTCTTCATCGTTTTGGACAAAAAACTTTATTAGGTGTTTATCGTTGGTTAATTCTTTCTGCTGAATTGAAAATGACAGCGCGGGACTTTCCCGCTGGGAAAGTTAAAGTGTTATTGGCCACAGTGTTCCACTTATAATTTTGCTTACCGAAAAATTGGGTTTAAAGCCTCCCCTTTGAAGGGGACTTTTTATTTTATTTGTAAGTGAATTGAATATATGCTACAGTTTTATTAGTTGCCGGGGGGCACTCGGAAACTCGTGCGCGGACGTGGAGGGAAGCGTTAGACTACCGCCAAGGAAGCAGCACCCTGTGTTAGCGACAGCTATGCGAAGCAAAGCGTCAACCCGCCGAGG
>NZ_JAAHHG010000746.1 GCF_010692555.1 Okeania sp. SIO3B5
GAATATATGCTATCGTATTATTAGTTGCCGGGGGGCACTCGGAAACTCGTGCGCGGACGTGGAGGGAAGCGTTAGACTACCGCCAAGGAAGCAGCACCCTGTGTTAGCGACAGCTATGCGAAGCAAAACGTCAACCCGCCGAGGAGCTATGGCTCAGTAGGAATCCCCGTGCCTAACAGCCGGGGAGGATGTCAAATAATTAATATTAACATCTTTCTAGGAAGAAGGAATAGGGAAGAAGGCATTTAGTTACAGCAGATTCGGCTTCATAAAAAGAAAAGAACAGATATTAACAATTAAACATTCTCAGCGCCGACATCTTGTCCGGAACAGATGTACCTCACCGGAAAATTTGGGTAGTTACGTATCCTCTTTTACAGCGCTTTTCAATATTGATGAACCACATTGCCATAACCAAAACCCAGTAGAGACGTTGCATGCAACGTCCCTACTGTGGTCTACTTTGCTAATTTTAGCTAAATCAGGACTTACGCAAAGGCACTATATATAAGGTTTCGCTCAGTTACGCTGCCGCTAACACACCCTACTGGACTACTGGACTGACACAGCTAAAATGGTGCAATAAGTGTAGGTTGGGTTGAGGGACGATCTTCGGAGCTTATCCGTTAGGATAAACCCAACATTAGTAAGGTTTTGTTGGGTTTCACTGCCGTTCAACCCAACCTACATTTTTAGGCGTGTCAGTCTACTAGACTGACACAGCTAAAACTGTGCATTAGTTTTTAACTTGAAAATTCTTACTTTTGAATGCATGACTTTTGACTTTTGAATTGAATCTAATGCACCATTTAAGGTGTGTCAGTCTTACTTCTGCTATAGAGTTAAAATTGGAGAATAATCAAAACAAAGAAATGTAGAAAATATTTTGATTATTTCCAAAATAATTTTAACTTCAATTCCTGGTTTAAAATTTGCTTCGCTTCAAGCAGAAAGTGCTAATTCAAGAGAATAAATGTCACTATATTTATTTTGAATGTAACGAATAAATGGGTCAATACTTAAAGATTTACCTGTTACTCTATCAATTAGTTCATTAGCAGTATATTTACGACCATGTTGATAAATATTATGCTTTAACCATTTATGCAAAAGAGTAAAATTACCCTGTTCAATAGCAACAGTAATTTCGGGATTAGATTTCACTGCAGTTTCATAAACTTGAGCAGCAATTAAATTACCTAAAGTATAGCCTTGAAACATTCCCCCAATCATGTCACCATACCAATGTACATCTTGCATTACTCCCTCACTATCATTAGCAGGAAATATACCTAAATCTTTTTTATAGCGTTCATTCCAAGCTTCAGGAAGGTCAGAAACAGCTAACTTATCCTCTAACATGGCCAATTCTAAATCGAATCGAATCATCACATGGAGATTGTAGGTTACTTCATCAGCATCAGTACGAATGGGTGACTGAACAACCCTATTAACCGCTCGATAAAATTCTGAAACAGAAATACGACTAAGTTGTTTAAGAAAAATACCCTGTAGTTGGGGATAAAAACATTCCCAAAAACCTCGACTACGTCCCACCATATTCTCCCATAATCGGGATTGACTTTCATGGATACCGCTTGAGGTTCCTTGAGCAAGGGGTGTTCCCTCTAGTTCCAGGGCAATACCTTGTTCATAGAGAGCATGGCCTACTTCGTGGACTGTACTGAATAGAGCTTCGGTAAAGTTATTTTCATACACCCGAGTAGTAATACGAACATCTCCAATGGAAAAGCTAGAAGTAAAGGGGTGGGGTGTTTCGTCTTGTCTGCCTCTTTGAAAGTCGAACCCAATACGATCTATTACAGTACGTCCAAACTTGAGTTGTTGTTCTTTTGGGTAGTATTGGTGGAGGTAAAAATTATTAACGGATGGGCCAGAGGTAATGGCATCAACTATGGGTAATAATTTTTGGCGCAGCTTGCTGAAGAGAGGGCGAAGTATGGAGACTGTCATGCCTTCGTCTACAAAGTCAATGAGAGGATCGGCAATATGTTTGTGGGGGAAAAAGCAAGCTAGTTCTCGACTTAAGTCTAATGTTTTTTCTAAATATGGTTGTACTAGGGAAAAGTTTTTGAGAGATTTGGCTTTAACCCATGCTTCGTAGGCGGTAGCTTGATGTTGGCAAAATTTCGCCATGAATTCTGAGGGGACTCGGATGGCACGCTCGTAGTCTCGGCGAGTAACACGGATCAAGCTAGCTGCAGTGGAGTCGTAGGGAAGGTTTTGTTCGTAGGGGCGGAGTTCTTCGAGGAGTTTACCTATGGATGGGTGGGTAAATTTTTCATGGGCAAGTTCTTTGAGGGTGGCTATTTGTCGGCCTCTGGCGGAAGTTCCTCCGGTGGGCATATAGGTGGTTTGGTCCCAGTTTAGTACAGAGGCGGCAGTTTCTAGGTCTCGTATTTGGATAAGACTGTTTTTGAGTTCTAGATATTTTGTCTCGCAAGTAGTCATAGTTGACATGATGGCTAGATGATATTAGGACAGTAGGCTTGTTTAATTTTTTTACTTATTAGGTGGGGTATTATTTAATGAAGTCAGAAGTTAGAAGTAATCCCTAACTGGGTTTGAGCATTTAGGAATGTCCTAAGCTTTGCTTCGACTGCTGTATTAGTCAATAAATATAGGGAGTATTCAGGTTGATTCTATTTCAGTATATTCAAGTTTTCACTTTTGTTCTATGCCTGATGAATTGAGGCTGTGAATTTTATAGCGCTAGGGAACAGGGAACAGGGAGAAATAATTGATAGTTTATTGATAGGAATTGATGGGTTTTTTGGAGGTTTATATTACTCTGAAAAAGGCTATATTTTAGAAGGAAAGAAGAGAGAAATATTCTTTTTTCAGCGTTGCATAAAAGGGGAATGATTTTAATAGTTTTGTTGTGGAAGTGGAAGTGAAAGTGGAAGTGGAAGTGAAAGTGGAATGGGCCTCTGGCCCGTTCGTTATCAGTTGTGAATTTTTTCTGTGGCGATCGCTTATTGAGTGAACAGGGAACAGGGAGAAATAATTGATAATTTATTGATAGGAATTGATTAGATTTTTGGAGATTTCTATTAGTCTGAAAAAGGCTATATCTGAGAAAGTAAGGAGAGAGAAATATTCTTTTTTCGGCGTTGCATAAAAGGGGAATGATTTTAATAGTTTTGTTGTGGAAGTGGAAGTGGAAGTGAAAGTGGAAGTGAAAGTGAAAGTGGAAGTGAAAGTGGAATGGGCCTCTGGCCCGTTCATTATCAGTTGTGAATTTTTTGTGTGGCGATCGCTTGTTATCTATCAATTTACCGAATAATTAAGGCTTAGAGGTTATCTGAGAAGTCCCATTTGCTACATCATAAGCCCCCTAAATCCCTAGGGTAAATTTATTGTCACTAGAGAAAAATAGATGGGGAGATGGGGAGATGGGGAGATGGGGGGATGGGGAGATGGAGAGATCTGTATATTTGCACAATAGATGGGGAGATGGGGAGATGGGGGGATGGGGAGATGGAGAGATCTGTATATTTGCACAATAGATGGGGAGATGGGGAGATGGAGATATGAAGAGAAAAAGACTGAACTCCAGTCACAAC
>NZ_JAAHHG010000747.1 GCF_010692555.1 Okeania sp. SIO3B5
TCTAAACGGACGTGGAGGCAAGCATAAGACTACTGTCAAAGTAGCAGCAGCCTAAGAAGCGTCAACCCGCCGAAGAGCTACGGCTCAGTAGGAATCCCCGCGCCTTTAGGCCGGGGAGGATGTCAATAAAGCGGTTTAACGATATGTATCGGGAGAGTAAAAATTTTACACCGACCCAGAAATAACTAAGCATTGGTCAGAGGCAGCAAATGTTGATTCGTCTATACTATCTGAAGCTCTAAATGCAGTTCAGGTAAACGGACGATATTCACCTCCAAAAAGCCATCCTCTGAAAAGTTGGTGGAAAAATGCTTCTAGTCCGAATAATTAGGGATAAAAAAACTTTATCCCTTCTACCTTCCTTCCTCCAAAGTGTAAGTATTCAACCGGACACGATCTTAGATATAGCTCATAAAGAATTGGTTAGAACTTATGCAAATGACAAATCTTAGACTAGAAAATATTTTTCCAACTGTTCCCTGTTCCCTATTCCCTATTCCCTGTGCGCAGCGCTTCAACTAAACCAAACCAACCCACTCACAGTCAAAATTATTAGTACTAACGCCACCCAAACAAATTGATTATCTTTTGTATTAACTTGACTAGGATCGACAACTTCTAACTTCAGAGTTTTTGGCTTCGGTGGCGGTGATTTAACTTGGGAAACCATAGTGCTACCTCTACGATCTTTAGCATCACTTTCAGATATTGCTCCCAAATCAGGAATTTTCGTCATCCACTCTTGCCTACTTCTCAATACAGGTGCTTCGAGAATGACTAATATACGTTTTGCTTGTTGACGGGTTTCTAAACGAGGATGACGAGTTAGTTGTTTACAAAGAGCTGTTGCTTCTTGAATTTGGCCAGCCGCTTGATATGCCGTCACTAACCAGATTTGTACCTCTCCCCCAAATCTTGAATTAAGTTCAATATTGTCTTTCGCAGTTTCTAAATGTTGCACTGAATTACGGTATTGACCCCGTTCAAAGGCATATTTGCCAGCTTTATATTCAGTTTCAAATAATGTTAGGTTTTCTGAACTCACAATCCCTGTTAATTAGTTTTTAATATATTTAAAATTAATCTCGATTATTATAGCAATATTTTGATCGAAGAATATTCAATGATATTTTAGCCTTATGTGGAAATAAAAAATTAAGTATAGCAAAGTTTTTAGTAATTGGTGCTATGGGAAATACTGCTGCAATTCCGCATTGGCCAGATGCAAGTGGCCTCTGTTTCCTATTCTCTGCTATATATCTATAATATCAAATCCGGTTGAATAATTACTATATAGTTGAGAGTAGGGGAGTGGGGGAGTGGGGGAGTGGGGGAGATTAGATAGACATCTCCAATAATAAAAAATCAATATCTATATCGTACAGAAATTATCAATTATTTCCCCTATTCCCTACTCCCTATCCGTGGAAGAGATGTCTAATATTGAAGTAATTTAAGAAATTATAAACAGATATTATATAGCCGGATTCTATGTGCAATTAACCGGATTTGATATAATATCTTGATAACAAAAAAAAATCTGAGATTCTCCTGTTTCGTTTTCAGAAGAAGCCCAGTTATAGAATTTTAATATGTATCCAGCCTTATAATTTATTGTAGATGCAATTATCTCTTAATTTCTTACTTAGACTGACGACGACGGGAAAGGAACATTCCACCACCGATGAAAGCTAGAGCTGCAATACTGCCAGGCTCAGGTACGCGCACTTTGGGTTTTTCGACTAGCTTTGCATATAAGGAAATGTGAGAAATTTGTTTACCATTGTCAGTAGTACCAAAGGTATCCCATTCACCAGAGGTCTGATCTCCCCAATTATAGAAACTGAAACCACCCTTCTGGTTACCACCACTTTTAGTAACAATTCCAATTTCAAATTGGTCGCCCTGCTGGCCTCCCAACTCTCTTAGCAATTTGTCAGTATCAAAAATATTCCAAGTTCCTTGGTTATCTTTGCCCGGATCGAGTGCATAGCTTAATATATCATTAAACCCATCGCCACCTACTGAATTGTCTACTTTATCAATAAACGTCCATTCTGCGAATTCGCCTCCTGCTCCAAATATATTAGAATTGGAGTCATTCTCTCCTAGAAAAGAACCACTACAACTAACATAACCTGTAGCTAGGGTATTACCACATAAAATATTGCCACTGTTTTCAGTACCACCGCTGTTCTCAGTACCGCCACTGTTCTCAGTACCGCCGCTGTTCTCAGTACCGCCACTGTTCTCAGTACCGCCACTGTTTTCAGTACCGCCACTGTTTTCAGTGCCACCACTGTTTTCAGTGCCGCCGCTGTTTTCAGTGCCACCACTGTTTTCAGTACCGCCACTGTTCTCAGTACCACCGCTGTTTTCAGTACCACCGCTGTTTTCAGTACCGCCGCTGTTTTCAGTACCGCCACTGTTTTCAGTACCGCCACCGTTTTCAGTACCGCCATTAATACCATCAGCAACATAGAATAGAGAAGCGTGAGATAATCCAGGATTTCCACCATTCTTCTTTTGTGCTACACCAGCCATATCCCAGGTACCTAGTAAACTATCTGCCCCTGTAATGTTATCACAATAGTAATAACTTCTAAATTGGGAACCTTTAAGTTCTAGAACAACTGGCCCAGTGTAATCAGTGAAGCCAAAACCCCATTCACCGCTTGTTGAACCATTTGTTGGAGTGATACAAAATCTAGAATATTTGAGCCATCTTCTGTAATTCCAGGTGTATTGATTTTACGGTCATAAATCCAATTGGTAATGCTATTAAATATACCACCATTCAAGTAGTTTGTTGCATCAGTAGGATTTGCATTTCCAGTTTGATTTGTACAATCGTCGAATCCAATACCGCCGTAAGTAACACCACCAGAGGTACAAGGAGCCGTCGAAAAAGCAGCACCTTGTGCTGGAGCCATCATCAGCATGGAAATTGCACTAAGTAATACAGAAGATCCGATTACAGAAGAAACAGTTTTATTGCGCATTATAATTATTCTCCCTGTTAGTAATTATTAATTTCTATAAATATAGAGGAAATTCAGAATATTTTTTCAAGTTATTCTCGCTTACTGTTCATTTACTATGATGTACTAATTTCATGTAGAATGCAACACTAAAGGCTAATAATTCACTGTAACAATATAATTATGTATTTTCAATGATATATGTATTTTTATATTTACTGCGAAAAATACAGTGACAATACTGATGACAAGCCGTTAATATTAGATTAGACGAACTATTTTTTGTAGTGGCTAAGTGAGATCACTTAAATAAATGCCGAAAGATTTTTTTGACTCAGAAAAATTTATTGATTTGTGGAGTTTATGTGAAAATTAAAAATTTCTCTATATTGATTTGTGGAGTTTATGTGAAAATTAAAAATTTCTCTATCTAGTTTCTAATATTAAGTCTCATTATATAAAGCTGTAGCTATTTGTGGCCTACAGTTAAGATGGCCGATTATCTGATATCATGTCCGGTAGCATCGGAGCGTGTATAAAATAAAGGTGACACTCTTGAGAAAACCTTCTGCCTCCTGCCTCCTGCCTCCTGCCTCCTGCCT
>NZ_JAAHHG010000748.1 GCF_010692555.1 Okeania sp. SIO3B5
AATCAAAGAAGTATTTATGCGTAAATTTTTTACTCGGAATTTGATGAACGAAAAAAGTAATTGAGATGATTTGCATAGTATAAACACCTACCAAGATACAAATTTATATACTACTTTTAATGATACGTTCTTGAAGTGCGGAATGTGGGTTAGAAAAAATTTAAAGTCTTAGCTAATAAAGATACAGCACTAATAACTCCAATAATAATTATCAAGTTATTGAAGTATTTGAATAATTTATTGGCAAGATTTTTGTCTGGCAAGGTACGATGAACAATCTGCCAATCTGAAGATAAGACTAAACTAGATAAACCACGCCAAATATCAGCATCAATTAAAGTTTGCTCTTTTTTTATTCCTGTTACAACTACAATTAAACCCTGTTGAGTTGGCAAGCGATATTCTTTCAATTCCACAGCTAATTCCTGTTGACGTTGGGGTGAAGTTTCGGCAATTTTTTTAGTTGTATTTGGCAACTTATCTTGGAGTATTTTTTGAGTTTGTTCAGTATTAGTTAATTTTTGTATATGCTGAAAATCAACTTGAAAACCAAGCTCTCCTCCTAAACTTACAGCTTGACTAATTTCTACTGTAAAATGTTGTCTTTCTTCTGTATTTAAAGCCGCAGCAGCCAACATTCGTAAAATTCTTTCATTATTTGGAGAATCTGAGGTTACCCAAGCTATAGAAATCCGAATCTGGCGATCGGCAAAATCTACTCGTTCTACTGGTTCAATATCTGTTAATAAGCACAGTAAGCTATTATTTTTTCGACTCAAAACTACTGAAGCAGATTCACTATCAATTAGTTGAGTAGCTTCTTGAATAATAGTAGGTAAATCTTGTTTCTCTATTCTAGCTTGACTGTCTTCAGTAATTTTTAGCCAACGATAATCATCATCTTGAGAAAAGCCTCTACTTTCAATATATATTTCCATAGAAATCTCCTGTTTAAGATTTGGGCGTTGGTAAGTTATATCATGTCCGGTTGAATAATTAGACTTTGGTGGTCCGAAGGCAGGAGGCAGGAGGCAGAAGGTTTTCTCAAGAGTGTCAACTTAATTTTATGCACGCTCCGATGCTACCGGACATGATATTAGTGTATGATATTAATCTTAATTCTTTAGGAGTCAAGAGGGAAGAAAGAAGAAGAAAGAGTCGTAGAAAGAGAAAGTTTTTTGTTTGTGCTCTTATCCGGACAAAATATCATACGTAAGCATTCAGCTAGCTCGCATTACGGAAATTCTGGCTCCTCCTCTGAAAAAAAGACTTTTGAGCGCAAACCCTACTTAGGGTTTGCTGAATAAATATCACGCGTATTGACTGATATTGGTTTGAGCAATTTTAGGTCCCGAAATTGTACCAGCTTTTCGGTTAATAGAGTTGAAAAAATGATATCATGTCCGGTAGCATCGTTTGTGTATAGAGTTAGGTTGAAATTAGAAGAAACCCTTCTGCTTTTCTGAATTAAGATAATTGTTGCTTAATCATCCAGCAAAAATTTATAAAGTTTTGAAAGGTCTTTAAATGTTCTGTGTCGTCTTCCACTCTCTTGATTAACTCGTCTAAATAAGATTTATTTTGAGCATCTCTAGGTAATTTTTTACTATAACTACTATTCCTAGCTGAAAATATTTCTTTGAGGTATAAATAATGAAATTCTGCATGATTATAATCTTGACTATAATTACCCATTAATTCAGGGTTTTCAATAGATACATCATAATATTTCACATAATCTAATAGAGGCTTTTGTAAAGGTTGCCTAGAGTTGAATATTTTTCTATTACCTAAAAGCCAGGTTTCTATACATCGGTTTTGAATAATGGGAATAAATTTCACGTTTCCTAGTTCTAGGTTGAGGTTATTTTGAACAATAAAATCGTCTATTTCCTTTATTTTATTTTCTACAGTTTCCTCTTCAGCATCTATACAAATGACAAGGTAATTATATTTGCCTATTTCTTGAATTTTTTTTATAGCATCAGGAATGCCTTTATGAATCACTGCGGGATAACCATTATAACTAAATAAACAATAGTTATATTTGTCTACTTGATGATAATATTTTACTTTTGTTAGTTCGGGTAAAAGATAGTTAAGCCAAGAAGTATAAATCTTTTTTTCTGTACTTCTTCCTTCTAACAGAAAATAAATATTCATTATGCTTCTACCTCTTCGGGAGATTCTTCAAGCACATTGATTAGATCGATAAAGCCTTGATGTCTTGATTTTGAAATTCCCAAATCTTCAGGCTCTTTTACCTCTATTTTGTTACCTTGACGAGTGACTATTTTCCAATATTTAGTTCCGATATTATTGATGATATATGGATGATGGCTAGTAATAATAAATTGTACTGTTTTATTCTCTAATATTAAATCGGTGACACTATCAATACAATTCACTCCTAAACTATTTTCAAACTCATCAATTAATATGACACTTCCCTCTGGCGATAAATATAACTCACTAATATACATTAATGTTTTAAACATTCCTGAAGAAATGTTATTTTGTGAAATCCAATCAAATACTCTTTTTTCTTTCAGATAAACAACCGTAGCTCCTCTAAAAATATCGGTAAATGGTTCAGGAATTTCATTATCAGTAAATGGTGATTCTATTTTAATATCTTCAACTTGATTGAATATTTCTATAAATTTATCTTTGATTTTTTCAAAGCTTTCTGGCAAATATCGATAAACTAAAGATAATTTAATAAAAACAGGAAGATCGCTTTCTTGAATATCCCTGACAGAACAATTTTCATATTTTCCTATTACAGAAATAGGTATTCGCCAAATTCCTTCAAAAGCTTTGCTTGGTTGTGTGACTATAATTTTATTAATTTCTTCCTGAACAGGCCTAATATCTTCTTCTTGATTCAATAATTCCACTATACTTTGAAAAGGCGATAACTTTGGAATACGATTGCCTACAAATATGATTTTTTCTGAGTCCCTTTCAATAATAATTTCCTCATTTTTATAAAGATGTTCAGAGATGAGTTTAAAATTATCTTCTTCCTCAGAATTATTTATTTTTATCTTGAATCCCTCTACATTTTCAAATTCTCCTTTCCAACGGTAGGATATATTATCTTTGGTTAAAAAAGTAATATCCCAATAGACTCCATTTAATGAGTCACCATTAGCAATTTTTTTGAGAGATAAAATAGAACGAATTATTTGAGTTTTACCTGCACCAGAAACACCCACAAGCAAAGTAATATTACGTGAGAATTCAACAGGTTCAAGATGCAAATCATAGTTGCGATCGCGATACTCTAGTTTCTGAATTTTCATCGATATTATCCTTAAGTTATATTGACAATAATCCTATCATCTAATTTGAATAAAGTCTATTTATACTGAGGCTATCAAATAGATAAAGCGATCAAAGGTAACAAAAAAATTCCACTAGAAGTATAGTCATTCCAGTTAAGATTGAGGGTGGTGGTGCATAGTAATGGTAGAGAGAGTGTGGGGGGATGGGGAGATGGGGGGATGGGGAGATGGGGAGATGGGGAGATGGGGAGATGGGGAGAGGGGGAGAGGGGGAGAGGGGGAGATGGG
>NZ_JAAHHG010000749.1 GCF_010692555.1 Okeania sp. SIO3B5
TGCACAAGAGCGGTAAGCTTCCAACTTTTGATACTCATTCCAACCTGCCCAAGCTAACCAGATAAACACACCCAATAGGGGCAGCCATAACAAACCTCTTTCCATTTTAGCCTTTAGATTTTCTAATTAAACAGCGAGCAAATATAGCAGGGAATAGGGAATAGGGAACAGGGAACAGTGGAAAAAGTATTTATCTGTCTTACGGTTCATCATCAATATAAGTCCTAACCAACTTGTTCCTTGCTATATCATATAACAAAGACTTACGCAAAATATTAAATCATAGATCATCTGTGGGGCAAGCATCCTGCCTGCCTGCCTGCCCCCACATCCTGCCTGCCCCGAAAATATTAGGAACGGGCAAGATGCCCATTGCACAAAATATCTGTAACGGGCAAGATGCCCATTCCACAAAATATCAGGAACGGGCAAGATGCCCATTCCACAAAATATCTGTAACGGGCAGGATGCCCATTCCACAAAATATCCAGAACGGGCAAGATGCCCATTCCACAAAACTATTTAAGCTAAAGTAGTAAAAAAGCCTTCAATCTAGTGGATATCTTAAACAATGAAAAAATTTCTGTTTGTCTGCTTATTCTTAATTGGGCTTGGTTGGGCCTTATCTAACTTCTCTGGTTTGGCCAATAAAGGAGTCTATGACTCAATTGTATTAGACTTCCGTGAAGATATCGGAGTTACTAAAATTGTCGATGAAATTAAGACAATCTCCGATGAATACCAAGTCACTCCTCGTCTGAATAGTGAATTTTCACTATCAGATAATGTGTATATTGTCAAGGGCGATCGCCAACTTCTCAAAGAACTGAAAAGCTCTCTCAACAAATATACTGAATACATAGAACCAAACTATGTTTATAATGCCAATGCCATCATCTTGGAAGGCGGGAAAGGCGTTCCCAACGACCCCATGTACGGGAAACAATGGAACCTCCGCAGCATCAACGTAGAGGAAGCATGGAATGAAACCAAAGGCGACGGCGTAACTGTAGCGGTAATTGATACAGGTGTCACCAGAGTTCCTGACCTGCAAAAAACTACATTCGTTGCTGGCTACGATTTTGTCAACGACCGGACTTTAGCCACCGACGATAATGGTCACGGCAGCCACGTTGCAGGGACCATTGCTCAATCCACCAATAACGAATATGGCGTAGCAGGTATCGCCTACGAAGCCAGCATTATGCCTTTAAAAGTATTATCAGCTAGTGGTGGCGGTACAGTTTCCGATATTGCTGAATCTATCAAATTTGCTGCTGACAATGGTGCAGACATCATCAACATGAGTCTCGGTGGTGGCGGTGAAAGCCAAATAATGAAAGAAGCTATCAACTATGCTCATAGTAAAGGCGTAGTCATTATTGCTGCTGCGGGCAACTCTGGGCAAAATTCAGCAAGTTATCCAGCTCGCTATCCCCATGTTATCGGTGTCTCTGCCACTGATCCAACAGGAGAAAAAGCCCCCTATTCTAACTTTGGTGCAGGAGTTGATATTTCTGCTCCTGGTGGCTCAACTTCTGGCAAAAATGAAACTGGTGGTATTTTGCAAGAAACTATTAACCCAGAAAATGGTAAGAGTGTATTTGCTTCTTTCCAAGGTACCAGTATGGCATCTCCCCACGTTGCGGGTGTGGCAGCATTAATCAAATCTAGTGGTATTGAAGATCCAGAGGAAATTGCCAACATTCTCAAAAAATCTGCCAGAGTTATCAAAGAAGACCCACTAAATCATTTTGGTGCTGGTCAGTTGGATGCATCAGCGGCAGTCAAGTTGGCAATAAAAGGTCAAATTACTTTCCGCGACTTCTTCCGGTGGTTGCATGATAATGGGTATCTCAGTCCTGGTTTCTGGCTTGATGGTGGTGCTGTGGCACTGTTACCGAAGGTGGCAATGGTCTTGGGGTCTTATATATTAGCTTGGTTTCTGCGGAATTATTTCCCTTTCAGTTGGAGTTTCCCTCTCCATACCGGATTAGTTGCTGGTAGCAGTGGGTTATTTTTCCTCCGTGGTTTCTATATCTTCGACTTACCACAATGGCCGATGCGCGTGATGGGTAGTTCCCTACCTGAAGTTGGTGGAGCTATTCAAGGTAGTGGCATTTTGAATCCCATTTTTGCTAGTGTGTTGATTCCAGCATTGTTAATTGTGTTGTTATTAGGAAATCAGCAATGGAAGTGGTTAGCGATCGGCACAACTATTGGTGTTACTAGCTGTTTGGCTGTAAATGCAGTTGTAGATCCCGCAGTTTGGGGATTAGGTTCTGGTTTTGCCGCTCAAATTTTCCTAGTTGTGAATGCCTTTTTATGCTTAGGTTTAGCACGTTTGGCAATTAAAACGGAGGAAAAATTAGCATGAGTAGTATTACGGTAACTGGTACTGTGGAAAAAAAAGGATTTGGTACTGGCACTTGGGCGTTAGTAACTGAGGGTGGTGAGACTTATGAGTTGAAGGATGCTCCGACTGAGTTATGTAAGTCTGAGCAAAAGGTAAGCATTACAGGTGTGGTGCGAGATGATGTGATGACGATCGCAATGATTGGTCCAGTATTGGAAGTTCAATCTTTCGAGATATTGGAATAGCAAGTAGGGGCGAATGGCCATTCGCCCCTTGTGGTCTACTGAAATGAAAACCGCTGTAAAAAGTCTCAAGAATGGCACAATTCTATGAATAGACTAAAATATCAAACAACTATCAAAAACGGTCAACTTGATTTACCTCCCCTCGACTTACCAGAAGGAACCGTTGTCGAAGCGATTTTATTAATTAAAGAATCTGCTGAAACTGATGAAACAGACTATCTTCTTTCAACAGAAGCAAACCGTCAGCATCTCAAAGAAGCTGTAGAATTACTAAAAAATTCTGACAATTATATTTATGTAGGGTTTGCTGAATAAAGCTAAAAGTCATGATGGCTAAAGTAATTGAGCTTTTTCTATTCAGTTTATCTCCTGGTTATTCGCTCTTATTGGCATCAATTTACTGACTTTTTCTGCTGAAATGCAAGAAAATTTATTCATATGAAATGGTCGAAACCGTTGCCTGTTCCTCCCATCTCCGTGTCTCCGCGTCTCCGCGTCCCCGTGTCCTACCCCCACCAACCAATTTTTTCAGCAGACCCTATGTAGATCCAGGGAAATTATGAGGAAAGTCGCATTTTTAACTCGGAGTTTTGATGACTTTAATCAATGGGCGATTGAAGATAAAAAAATTTAGGCGTTGGTAAATTAGTGTATGATATTAGTCTTAATTCTTTAGGAGTCAGGAGTCAGGAGTCAGGAGTCAGGAGGGAAGAAAGACAGAAAAAACCCCGAGTAGAAGGAGAAAGTTTTTTGGTCGCGTAAAGGTCACGGAGTTCTATCGCACTATTATCCGGACATAGTATCATATCAAATCCGTTTAATTGGACATAAAAAAATTATTCAATCGTCATAACTATGCTCATCTTTGTAATTCTTTCTCCTCCTGACTCCTGACTCCTGACTCCTGACTCCTCCTAACTTAACCATTCTA
>NZ_JAAHHG010000075.1 GCF_010692555.1 Okeania sp. SIO3B5
TTTGAGTAGACCACAAAATTATTTTTGGCGCTTAGAGTAGGGAGTAGGGAGTAGGGAGTAGGGAGTAGAAAAATGCTTTTGGGTTGCCCATACTAACTGTAGTCTATCCATGTGAAAAGCGCTATAATCAGCAAGCCCTACATAAATCTATGATTTTCTATAAATAATCTGTTCTATTCCATATCCGTATATCCGTGCCATAATCCGTGTGAGCCACTCCCCCAGCACCGAGGACTTACCAAGGACTACCCACCATAGTAAACCCTGCCCAATAATAGGGATGAGATAAATTCTTATTCTCAAACTTTCTGAGTGCCGACGGTAACACTACAGAGCCATAAGAACCAGTACCCTTTAACTCACCTTCCACAATTACTACTTCCCCTCGCAACATTGCTAACTGTGCCTGCCGTAAAGCTTCTGATTTAATCTTGGAATTATTCAAGTGAGCGTAAAATTCTGTCATTAACCCTAATGTCCCTTCATCACTCACATACCACACACTAGCTAAAGCTGACTTAACTCCTGCTGCTATAGCTAACCCGGCAAAACCTAATTCAGCATTTTGATCTCCAAAGGCAGTACGACAAGCTGACAATACCAACAATTCTACTGGAGGTTGATTCCAGCCTAATTGTCGCATTTGGTCTAACCGTAATTGTTCGTCTCCCCATAATTGAATATATGATTTATTAGCTTTTCCTGCTCTGAACTCTGCATGAGTTGCCAGGTGAATTATGGGATAAGGATAATTTTGTCGTTGAGCTAATAGATTATTGTAAGTGAATTCTTGATTGAGAAATTTTTTGCCTTTCCACAATTTTTGAGAAATAGTTTCTAATTCTATAGGTACTGCTGGTAAAGGAATTTTTCCAATAAACTCACTAGCTCCCATTGCTAATACTTGAGTATCTTCCAGGGTGCGATAGTTACTATCCATTAAGCTGATACTAGGAATCAAACTCAGACTATATTTTTCCACCAGAAATTGTTTCCCGTCGTATAACGCAGCTACAGGTAATGTCCGTAAACCTTCATCCATGCTGAATAGTAAAGTATTGACATTAGCTGCTTCTATTTCAGTTGATAGGGGTGCAATTAGGCGATCGTATAATTTTCGTGCTGGCAACAGATAGTTTTGAGTATAGCGTTCCTCCGGAGTAGTAATATATAAGCGCAACTGTAGCACAAGTTCGATCAATTCCTCGCGCTTGACATCAGGAATAGTTTTGACAATAGGGGTGATTAACAGTTGAATGAAAATTGTAGAAAGTAGTTGCTATTTGTAGAAAAGTGTGTTAATATTAAAGAGGTAATAACTTAAGATGAATTATAGTGGGTGAATGCGACTGGTTGACAGACATATTATTAACCGAACACATAACTTTTGGCGGGTGTGTGATGATTTAGCCTTTAAATCAAAAAACTTGTACAACCTGGCTAACTATTATTGTCGTCAGCATTTTTTCAAGTGTTCAAAAAGTCTAGATTTAACCAAGCTATATCACGCCACCAAAAATAGTGATGCCTATAGAGCATTACCAACTAAAGTATCAAAACAAATAATAAAATGCTTGGTGGCAACTTGGCGTGGTTATTTTCAGGCAATCAAAGAATGGTCACGCACATCCCTGTAAGTTTTTAGGTAAACCAAAAATACCAAAGTACAAGGACAAAACCAAAGGTCGATCGGGTAGTCATATATTCCAAGGAATCAGTCTATAAAGCACCTCTAAAAGATGGTATTTGTCACTTATCCATGAGTGAGATCAAAATACCTATAGTTGTGGATACTGTAATCGAAGTCAGGATAGTACCTGCTACTAGCTGCTATATAATTGAAGTAGTGTATGAAAAGTACACACAGCCACAAATCAACTCAAGATATGTAGCCGGAATAGACTTAGGGATTGACAGATTAGTTGCTCTAGCTACAAATAAGCCTGGTGTCAAACCACTGCTGATTAATGGGAAGCCACTAAAAAGTGTCAATCAATTATATAACAAGCGAAAAGCCAAGTACCAAAGTGCCTTATCAGGCCAGAAAAAAACTAGCCGTAAGATTGAAGTGTTAACCTATAACCGAAATCGTTTTGTGGAGAATTATCTGCATAACACCAGTAAATTAGTGGTTGAGTATTTAACCACAAATAATATTGGTACTGTAGTCATTGGCAAAAATGATAACTGGAAACAAGGTGCAAATATCGGTAAAAAAAACAATCAAAACTTTACCCAAATACCACACTCTAAGCTAATTGAACAGATAACTTATAAATGTCAACTGGCAGGAATCAAGGTAATTGAAACAGCAAGATTGTTACACCAGTAAAACATCTGCTATCGATCTAGAAAAACCAATATGCTATTGAATTCTATGTAGGAAAACGAGTCAAACGTGGTTTATTCAGAAGTGGAACAGGTAAAGTAATTAATGCCGATATTAATGGCTCTCTTCAGATAATCAGAAAGAAATTCCCAGGGGCTTTTACTGCCGAGGGAATAGTGAGCTGTGCCGAGAGCGCCTATATTGGTTAATCCAATATCAAGATAAAAGCTCAGATCGATTTTCTACAGTTTTTGTCGTACGGTATTGCCTGGTGTATATAATACCAATTGCAATTCTTCTGAGTAAGCTGTGACATAGATAATTGCTGAATTATTTTCTGTTTGACGGTCAATTTCTGCCAACACTTCTCTAATATTCGTTGTAGATGTTTTTTGCAGTGAGAGGTTTTTTCCAAAATAGTTGGCAAATGTATCGCTGCGACTATTTTCTATAATTGCTAATTGTTGGAAGTTGGCGAGAGTATTATGGGCTGTCATATTGAGACTATAGATATTCGATGTCATCGTCATCATCTCTCCATGGCTGTCCATTAATAGTTCATTCATACTAATATAATCAGCAAAATTTATACCGTCTTCAATTTGAGCTTCATAACTTTCTAGTAGAGTTAAAAAATCATCAGATTCTAAATTTGGTTCTTTTTTTTCTCTTGGAGTAGTTTCAGGACTAAGTAATACTGTTCCCGTTTCTCCGGTTGTGGCATTAACATCAATATTACCGTCAACCATTATTGCCTCTTTTCCAGAGATATTTACCTCTCCACCATTACCAGAAAATTCTCCTCCAGTAGCACTAATATTTCCGGCAAAATAATTTTTTCCATCTGACAAAATCATGACTTTTCCACCGTCTCCATTCTCAACAGTATCAGCAGAAATAATCGTCTTTTCATTAATCAAAATTTCCACAGAATTAGGAACAATTTCATTACCTTGAAAATCACCAGCAATTGATACTGTACCACCTCCATTTACACCATTAGCATTAATATTGGCATCAATAACTGCTACGCGATCGCCAAATACATTTACCTGTCCCCCAATATTAGATCCCCCCTGACTGCCCTTTGAAAGAGGGGGAGTTGTGGATACATCAATACTTCCAGAGGCAATAACCGTTCCTGGTACGTCATCTATCATAGTATTAAAACTGCCTAATACTACATCACCTTGAGAGTTAATGCTAACAGATGTGGCATGATTTATTTCTCCTCCTGTTAATAACTCTGGTAATAATACTACAGGTAAAAAACTAGGAATATTCTCCCTATTCCCAACTGTTGAAGATACTTCCAAACTTAATAAATGCCCTGGTTGAGAAATTTTTAGAGTACTATTACCTTCTACTGCTGCGATATTAATATTACCACCTGGAGTGGAGAGCTGTCCTGTATTAATAACTGTGCCACCAAGTAAAGTAAGATTATTTTCGGGTTTTAAATTTAGGTTTCCTTCATTAATGATAACCCCTGGGTTTGAGGCGTTAAATTTATATCCACTGGAGTTTCCTACTAGATTTGAGTAGTCATTGTTTCCTATTGCTGTAAACCAGGAGTTGTTGTTATTAAAGCCAATATCAGTAGCTGTGGTGACACTGAATGAAGCAGGAATATTCAGACTGGCATTTTTACCAAATATCACACCTACAGGGTTCATTAAGAGGAGGTTGGAATTACCGCCAACTACTTGTATCAAACCATTAATAATTGAGGCATTTCCACCTGTAACTCTACCAAGAATATTACGAGTATCTGGAGTAGTGAGGAAATTGGCAGTTTGGCCTGAATTGAGGTTGAATTGGTCAAAACTATGGAAGAGGTTTGTCCCGTCTCTACTACGAGTACCTCCTTGAATATCAAATTGATTGCCATTTTGGTTAACTGTTGTATTTGTGCCGTCGTTAGCTGGGGTAATAGATTCAGCTTTTGTCTTGGTTGTAACTACTATTGTTAGTAGAGGTATTAATAGGCATGGGAGATAGCGTTTAACTGTTAAACTTTTCATATCACACAGGAGTTAAATAAATCTGATTTGATTGGGATTATCAAATACTATTTTATTACGGTTAAATGAGGGGTCTCACCCATCTAATATCTGAAAAAAGTCTATAGCGCTGTGCGCAGGCAACAGGCAACAGGCAACAGGCAACAGGAGGAATAAAAAACCGATAATATAAGACTTTTAGGTATTGGACAGTTTTTGTAATTTGTAAATATGCCAGCGCACATTGCTATAACTCCTAACTTCTGACTTCTAACTTCTGACTTCTAACTTCTGACTTCTGACTTCTGACTTCAGAAATTGGGGTCTTACCCATTGTTTTGAATGGGAGTAATTTCAGGAAATTATTTCAAACCTAAGTAAGTAGGTGAAAAAATTTACAAGTACGTCATTGCTACTGGAGCGGAGCGGAAGGAAGCAATCTCAAGGGTTTCAAGTACTTTAACATTTCATTACATAGTGACGTTTATTCGCGCCTACCTACTTAATATCTAAAACTATTTGTGACATCTATAAAAGTGAATTGGTATAACTAACGGATTTGAAAAAAGTCTAACTCCTAACTTCTGACTTCTAACTTCTGACTTCTGACTTCATAAAAATGGGTTGACAATTTGTATGCTTGGAGTTAAGATAAAAAGTAAGGCTATAGGTGTAAAGAACCTCGACAAATGAATAGCAGTAGCTTTTTAGTCATTTTTAGTTTTTTAAGAGTGGTTAAAAGGTGGTTTTTCATCTTTGCATGGTACCCCACATACGCACCTCGAAGAATCGCTGTTAGCAGAGCTTTGCGTTAGCAAAATGCTTATTCTCTCGTTGAACTGCGTTGATGCCATACTAGGCAAGGGTTTGAGCCTTGTCATTTTGGCAAAATTTGCCTGTTTGACTTTTTAATCAAAGGGGTGCGTATATTGGGGGGTCTGAAAGCCTTGTTATGTCGTGGTTCCAAAACGGAACCCTCCCCCGCTGGAGTTAATGCGGATTAGTTGGAAACAACAGCAGGATTTGCAACATCACCAGTGCCACCAATAAAAACTCCCCCGCTGGAGTTAATGCGGATTAGTTGGAAACCTCTTGCAACTAGCTCAGAATCAACCATTGTTAAGTTCTCCCCCGCTGGAGTTAATGCGGATTAGTTGGAAACTTGTATAGCTAGTGTGCCAACTACTGTCAGCGTGAGCTCCCCCGCTGGAGTTAATGCGGATTAGTTGGAAACTTCACTGAACTCCCCTTCAATCTCTAAATAAACCTTATCTCCCCCGCTGGAGTTAATGCGGATTAGTTGGAAACCTCCCAATGACTGGTGTCAAGTCCGGATATACCGGCTCCCCCGCTGGAGTTAATGCGGATTAGTTGGAAACTTCCTGAGCTATCATTCGGTAAATTGGCGTCTGATCTCCCCCGCTGGAGTTAATGCGGATTAGTTGGAAACCTTCATGTACATATCAAAAGCCTGAGGATCAGGTTCTCCCCCGCTGGAGTTAATGCGGATTAGTTGGAAACATTTTTGATCGACCTTCTGGCGTACGAACATATTCACTCCCCCGCTGGAGTTAATGCGGATTAGGAGGTACTGATAACTGATAACTGATAACTGATAACTGAAGTGCCCCAGGTAGTTTAATCTATCTGGGTTTTTTATTTTTAGGACTTAGGCAGATACGCTATATATAGCACTCAAAACTATTGTCCAATAGTACTTAGACTCTATAAATAGTGCCTTGGCGTAATTCCTGATTTTTTAAAATGTTTCGAGTTGCGATCGCAAAGTAGAACATACCTTATATAGAATAAGATTGAACATTGGTCATTGCGACGATAGGAAGCAATCTCAGGGGTGCGCGGAGATTGCTTCCTTCCACTCCGTTCCAGTCGCAATGACTTGGCTATTCCGCGTCTCCACGTCCTCAAAAACCCCCTCTCCGCGTCCCCGCGTCTCCCCCTCTCCGTGTCTCAAAAACCCCCTCTCCGTGTCTCAAAAACCCCCTCTCCGTGTCTCAAAAACCCCCTCTCCGCGTCTCCGCGTCCCCGCGTCTCCCACTCTCCGTGTCCTCAAAAACCCCCACTTACCAAGGACTACCCACCATAGTAAACCCTGCCCAATAATAAGGATGAGATAAATTTTGATTTTCAAACTTCCCTAACTCTAATGGCAATGCCACTGCACCACGAGCTGCTGTTCCCCTTAACTTACCTTCTGTAATAACTACCTCTCCTCGTAACATTGCTAACTGTGCTTGTCGTAACGCTTCTGCTTTAATCTTAGCATTATTTAAGTGACTGTAAAATTCTGTCATTAACCCTAAAGTACCTTCATCACTCACATACCACACACTAGCTAAAGCCGACTTTGCTCCTGCTGCTACTGCTAACCCCGCAAAACCTAACTCAGCATTTTTGTCACCAACAGCGGTACGACAAGCTGACAATACTAATAATTCTACTGGTGGATCGTTCCAACCTAACTCCCGTATTTCGTCTAACTGTAATTTTTGATTACCCCACAGTTGAATATAGGAATTGCTGACAACACCAGGTCGGAATTCTGCATGAGTTGCTAGATGAACGATAGGATAAGGATAATTTTGTCGTTGAGTTAGCAGGTTATTACGAGTGAAGTCTTGATTGAGAAATTGACTACCTTGCCATAACTGTTGGGAAATAGTTTCTAACTCGACTGGTACTGCTGGTAATGCACTTTGAGCAGTGAATTCACTAGCTCCCATTGCTAATACTTGGGTATCTTGAATTGGGCGGTAATTGGTATCCATTAAACTGATACTGGGAATTAAACTCAGGCTATATTTTTCAACCAGGAATTGTTCGCCATCGTGTAATACTGCCACAGGTAAAGTCCGTAAACCTTCATCCATACTGAATAGTAAAGTATCGATATTAGCAGCTTCTAATTCTGCTGCTATGGGTGCAATGAGCCAATTGTACAATTTTTTTGCTGGTGGCAAATAACTTTGAGTCTTGCGACGTGAGGGATTTGTGATTTGGATTCGTAATTGTAGCACAACTTCCATGAGTTGTTTACGATTAGCTGCCGGAACAGTTTTGAGGATGGGGTCGCTGTCTGATGTATATAATACCAGTTGCAGTTCTTCTGGGTAAGCTGTGACATAGATAATTGCTGAATTTTTACCTGTTTCACGAGCAATATCTGTCAGCACTTCTCGGATATTTTTGATGGATGTATTTTGAGTTGATAGATCTTCTCCAAAGCTGTCTTTCAGCACTTCCCCGTTTTCGATGGATATATTTGAAGTTGATAAGTCTTCTCCAAAGTAGTTAGTGAATGAATTGTTCCGATTTTTCTCTAAGGCAGTCAAGGTTTGAAAGTTAGCAGCAACAGTTAGGGGAGTGTTGTTGAGAATATTGATATTTTTTAAAGTATTTTTGATGTCGGTGCTGATGTCAATTTGTTGGCGATCGCCCTTTTTGTCTGGCAAATTAGGATTATTGGTTGTGCTGATCGTACTGTTACTTTGTACTGACTGGATAATATTAGTGACTGTCGGATTTGAGATTGAGTTGTTAGGTGGCAAAATGTTATTTGTTGGAGTAGTTGGAGTAATTGGTGGTGGTACTAAGTTTGTTACTGTTGGATTAGTTGGGGTGATTGGTGGTGGTACTAAGTTTGTTACTGTTGGATTAGTTGGGGTGATTGGTGGTGGTACTAAATTTGTTACTGTTGGAGTAGTTGGGGTGATTGGTGTCTGAGGTAATATTTGTGGCAAGGTATTGTCTATTGGTATTGATGGAGGTGGGGTAATTTGAATGATTTCACCAGTATTAAGTTCTCCTCCTGGTAGGTTAATAATATTTGTTGTATTACCTATTGCTGTTTGGTCTCCAGTAGTAATATTACCTGCTGCTTGATTATTAATACTAGCATTACCTTGGTTTGTTATTGCTGTCTGGTCTCCAGTCGTAATATTACCTGCTGCTTGATTATTAATACTGGCATTACCTTGGTTTGTTATTGCTGTCTGGTCTCCAGTCGTAATATTACCTCCTGCTTGATTATTAATACTGGCATTACCTTGGTTTGTTACCGCTGTTTGGTCTCCAGTAGTAATATTACCTGCTGCTTGATTATTAATACTGGCATTACCTTGGTTTGTTACCGCTGTTTGGTCTCCAGTAGTAATATTGCCTCCTGCTTGATTATTAATACTAGCATTACCTTGGTTTGTTACCGCTGTTTGGTCTCCAGTCGTAATATTACCTGCTGCTTGATTATTAATACTAGCATTACCTTGGTTTGTTACCGCTGTTTGGTCTCCAGTCGTAATATTACCTGCTGCTTGATTATTAATACTAGCATTACCTTGGTTTGTTACCGCTGTTTGGTCTCCAGTCGTAATATTACCTGCTGCTTGATTATTAATACTAGCATTACCTTGGTTTGTTACCGCTGTTTGGTCTCCAGTCGTAATATTACCTGCTGCTTGATTATTAATACTGGCATCACCCTCCTGAGTCGTAGCTGTTTGGTCTCCAGTAGTAATATCCCCTCCTGCTTGATTATTAATATTGGCATCACCAACAGCACTATCAACAGTTTGGTCTCCAGTTTCAATATCCTCCCCTGCCTGAACATCAATACCACCAGCACTTCCAGACTCAGAGCTAGATTGCAAATCTTCAGTAGTGACCGAACCATCAGGAGCAATAATTTGAACTTGTCCAGCCGCTTCTCCACCTTCAGTGGTAACATTTGCAGTTCTAATATCCCCTTGAGTGCTAAAAGTATTCAGAGTAATATTACCACTGGTGCCATTAGGAGCGCGGGTCTGAATAGTCCCTGTATTAATACTACCGCTATTACTTTCGATACTTACATCTCCACTACCT
This sequence comes from Okeania sp. SIO3B5, assembly GCF_010692555.1. Taxonomy (GTDB): domain Bacteria; phylum Cyanobacteriota; class Cyanobacteriia; order Cyanobacteriales; family Microcoleaceae; genus Okeania. Next base: position 9,214 of record NZ_JAAHHG010000075.1, read on the forward strand.
GCATTGCCAAAAGATGCTACATTATTAATATTGACAACACCACTAGCATTCAATTTTATCTCACCCCCAGTACCATCCTCAGCACTAGAATAAGTAGCAATATGATTAATATTTAAGTCGCCGTTATTCAGAGTTTCGATAAATATTCGATCGCCTGTACCGTTAATGGCAGTGGAAAAAATCACACCCGTGTTAATATTGCCGTCATTGTTGCTAATATTAACAGATCCACTACTTTCCCCACCAAAAGAACTAATATTGCTAGTAGTAATGTCTCCTTGACCCCGCTGAATAATCGCAATATTGCCTCCAGTACCCTCTGGAGCATAAGAACTCAGGTTTGCGAGTTCCTGCTCGAAAGTAGTCGCCACATCTTCTGAAGATACATCCGCATCAGTGGGAATATTTACCTCTTCAACTAAAGAACCAACAGTAGTATCAATATTTCCATTAATTGTTTCCAAAGTAATATTACCACCTCTTGCTCCTGCACCGCTAAAGCTTTCGATAAAACCGGTACTAATATCTCCTGTGGCATTGAGAATAACATTTCCACCTTCCCCTTCTTGAGAACTAGAAACTAACTCCCCAGCACTGGTATCTATTGCCCCATCTGTAGTAGTAATAGATATATTTCCACCTGTACCACTACCTCCGGCAAATGATTCAATAGCTGCTGTTGTAATATTGCTATTACCTGTAATAGTCACATCTCCACCATTACCATTACCTTCTGACTCGGAAAAAATGGTATCTACTTGAATATTATCTACACCGATAATCTCTATATTGCCGCCGTCACCTGTTCTCGAAGAAGAAGCTATATCACCATTAGCAGTGTCAATACTACCTGTTTGACTTTGGATTAAAATATTACCACCACGACCCCGGCGATCGGCGCGGGAGTCAATACCAGCAGTATTAATATCGCCGTTACCGATCACACTAACATTACCTCCATCTCCTTGATTACTATAAGAAATGAGTTTTCCTTGAGTTGTTACGTTACCCTCCAGACTCTGGACGCTAATATCGCCCCCAGGACTACCTTTTTCTGACTCAAGCTGAGACTGAGTAATGGTGGCGTTTTCTGTATTTTCTCTTCGTGGTGGAATATCTTCTGGGTCTCCTGCGGAGGAAAGAATTTCATTTGTAGTAATATTACCTTTAGCCTCGAGACTAATATCGCCTCCTTCTCCTCGACGAGAAAATGACGCTATGACTCCTGCTGTAGTATTTATCTCACCTTCAGCTATTAGAGTAATGCTACCTCCACGACCTCCGGTATTTTCTTCAGAGTTAGAATTATCTGTTTGTTGTGGGTTTGCCTGTGATACAGATACATCTCCTGACGAGTTGTCCTGGTTGTTTAAATCTCGCGGCTCGCCACTTGAGGAAAATATATCACCTATTATCAGATCGCCATTACTGGTAATAGTAACATCTCCTGCATCTCCTGAACGTGAAAAAGAAGATAATTCACCATTTGTTGTCTCAACATTTCCGCTTGTACTCTTAAGGGTAATATTGCCACCTTGACCACTACCTCTTGAAGTAGAGTTAATGTCACCTGTGGTCAAATTGCCATTACTGGTAATAGTGACATCTCCTGCATCTCCTGATTCTGAAAAAGAAGATAATTCACCATTTGTTGTCTCAATATTTCCGCTTGTACTTTCGAGAGTAATATTGCCACCTTGACCACTACCTCTTGAAGTAGAGTTAATGTCACCTGTGGTCAAATTGCCATTACTGGTAATAGTCACATCTCCTGCATTTCCTGATTCTGAAAAAGAAGATAACCCGTCCTCACCGTTAGTTGTGTTAACATTTCCGGTGATACTTTCGAGAGTAATATTGCCACCTTGACCACTACCTTTTGAAGTAGAGTTAATGTTACCTGTGGTCAAATTGCCATTACTGGTAATAGTCACATCTCCTGCATTTCCTGATTCTGAAAAAGAGGATAACCCTTCCTCACCGTTAGTTGTGTTAACATTTCCGGTGATACTTTCGAGAGTAATATTGCCACCTTGACCACTACCTTTAGAACGAGAGTCAATATCACCTGTAGTCAAATTGCCATTACTGGTAATAGTAACATTTCCAGCACTTCCTGATTCTGAAAATGAAAATAATCTACCCTCACTGGTATCAACATTTCCGGTGATACTTTCGAGGGTAATATTACCACCATTACCATTACCGTCTGAACGAGAGTCAATACCACCTGTAGTCAGATCGCCATGACTTTTAATAGTCACATCTCCAGCATCTCCTAATTCTGAAAAAGAAGATAATTCATTGCCCATATTGTCGTTACTTGTCTCAACATCTTCATCATTTCCGACTTGTGGCAAAGAAGCTATTTCACGACCCGTGGTATCAATATTTCCATTTGTACTTTCGAGGGTAATATTACCACCCCGACCATTAATATCTGAACGGGAGTTAATATCACTTGTGGTCAAATCGCCACGACTTTTAATAGTTACACTACCACCATTACCAGAAGTGGCAAAACTATTTATTTCTGCTGTGGTAGTTACTGCACCTTCTGTACTTTCAATGCTGATGTCACCACTGCTCCGCCCATTTATTTCTGCTTGTGTTAAGGGTGTGATATTAGTATTATCTTCGGGGTTGCCTGCTTGAGGGTCGCCAGCACTAGAAAGAATTCGTGCTGTTGTAATGTCACCTTTAGCTTCCAGAGTAATATTACCACCGGAACCTTCTCTAGAAAATGACTCTAAGCTAGATTCATCATTAGTTCCCGCGCTAGTATCAATACTTCCCCCTGCTTTCAGGGTAATATCTCCACCATTACTGCTGCCACTCTCGTTTTGAGATAAATTTTCTGAGTCTTCCTGGTCATCTATTCCTCTACCTGCAAAAGAAGAAATTTCTCCAGTTTTGATATCCCCATGACTGGTAAGACTCACATTTCCCGCGCTACCATTACGGGAAGAAGAGGCAAGTTCACCAACCGTTGTATCGATATTACCACCTGTACTTTCTAAAGTAATATTGCCACTTTGACCATCACGGGAACGAGAATCAATGTTACCTGTGGTCAAATCTCCATTACTAATGATAGTAGTGTTTCCTGCATCTCCCTCACGAGAAGCAGCAAATATTCCTGCTGGTTCTTCGTCAATGCCTACGGTATCGATATTACCACCTGTACTTTCGAGGGTAATATCTCCACCCTGACCTCCTTGTGTCTGGGAATCAATATTACCTGTATTAATATCTCCAACAGCTTTGATATTTACACTTCCAGCATTTCCTGCTTGTGACTTAGACACTATTTCACCACCCGTGGTATCAATATTTCCATTTGTACTTTCGAGGGTAATATTCCCACCTTGACCACTACCATCTGAACGAGAGTCAATATTACCTGTATTAATATCGCCCTGACTTTTGATAGTTACATTTCCTGCACTTCCAGTTTTGGACAAAGAAGCTAATTCACCACTGGTTGTATTAATATTTCCACCTATACTTTCGAGGGTAATATTTCCACCATTACCATCTCTTGAGCGAGAGTCAATATTACCTGTGGTCAAGTTCCCATTACTGGTGATGGTAATATTTCCTGCATTTCCTTCTTCAGAAGCAGAAAGTATTTCTGTAACTTCCTCATTTTCTACGGGCCCGGAAATAACACCAGTTGTATCTATATTTCCATTGGTACTTAAAAGAGTAATATTCCCACCTTGACCACTGCCGTTGGAACGGGAGTTAATATTACCTGTATTAATATCGTCCTGACTTTTGATAGTTACACTTCCTGCACTTCCAGTTTCGGACTTAGAAACTAATTCACCACCGGTTGTATCAATATTTCCATTTGTACTTTCGAGAGTAATTTTGCCACCTTGACCACGACCATCTGAACGAGAGTCAATATCACCTGTATTAATATCGCCATTACTGGTAATAGTTACATCTCCAGCATTTCCTAATTCTGAAAAAGAAGATAATTCACTGCTTGTATCGTCGTTACTTGGATCAACATCTTCATCATTTTCTGCTGGTGACAAAGAAGCTATTGCACTACCCGTGGTATCAATATTTCCATTTGTACTTTCGAGGGTAATACTACCACCCCGACCATTAACATCTGAACGGGAGTTAATATCACTTGTTTTCAAATCGCCATTACTTTTAATAGTTACACTACCACCATTACCAGAAGTGGCAAAGCTACTTATTTGTCCTGTGGTAGTTACTGCACCTTCTGTACTTACAATGCTGATATCACCACTGCTCCGGTCATTGATTTCTGTTTCTGTTAGGGGTGTGATCTTAGTATTATCTTCGGGGTTACTTGCGTCGGGGTCGCCAGCGCTAGAAATAATTTCTGCTGTCGTAATGTCACCTTTAGCTTCCAGACTAATATCACCCCCTGAACCTTCTCTAGAAAATGACTCTAACTTAGATTCATCATTAGTTCCTGCAGTAGTATCAATACTTCCCCCTGCTTTTAGGGTAATATCTCCTCCATTACTGCTGCCACTCTCGTTTTGAGATGAATTTTCTGAGTCTTCCTGTTCATCTAGTCCTATACCTGCAAAAGAAGAAATCTCTCCGGTTTTGATATCCCCCTGACTGGTAAGACTCACATTTCCCGCGTTACCATTACGGGAAGAAGACCTAATTTCGCCAGCACTGGTATCAACGTCTGCATCTATACTTTCTAAGGTAATATTACCTGCTTGACCATTAGTTGAACGAGAGTCAATATTACCTGTGGTCAAATTTCCATTACTTGTGATGGTAACATTTCCTGAATTTTCATCAATAGAACCAGAAGATATTTCACCCCCAGTGGTATCAAGGCTACCCCCTGTACTTTCGAGGGTAATATCTCCACCCTGACCTGCTTGTGTCTGGGAATCAATATTACCTGTATTAATATCTCCAACAGCTTTGATATTAACACTTCCTGCATTTCCTCCTTGTGACAAAGAAGCTAATTCACCACTGGTTGTATTAATATTTCCACCTGTACTTTCGAGGGTAATATTTCCACCATTACCATTCAGTGAACTGGAGTTAACATTACCTGTGGTCAAGTTCCCATTACTGGTGATGGTAATATTTCCTGCATCTCCTTGTTCAGAAGCAGAAAGTATTCCTGTGACTTCCTCATTTTCTACGGGCCCGGAAATAACACCAGTTGTATCTATATTTCCATTGGTACTTAAAAGAGTAATACTCCCACCATTACCATTTTTGGAATTGGAGTCAATATTACCTGTAATTAAATCCCCATTACTGTCAAGCGTCACATTTCCAGCATCTCCTGTTTGTGACAAAGAAGATATTTCACCACTGCTTGTATCAATTCCACCTGTACTTTCAATGGTAATATCTCCACCTCGACCGTTCAGTGAACTGGAGTTAACATCATCTGTACTCACATCTCCTTTACTATTGATCGTAATGTTTCCTGCATTTCCTCGTTCAGAAGCAGAAAATATTCCTGCATCTTCTTCTGTCTCAGTTCCCATAGTATTAATGGTATTAACACTACCATTTCTACTTTGAATAGTTATATCTCCTCCTTCACCACCACCTGTCCTTGATTCAATACTCTCAGTCTTAATATCTCCAAAAGCATTGATAGTGACATCTCCAGCATCTCCGGCATCGCCAAAAGTACCTATTTCTCCTGTGGCAGTTATTACACCTTCTGTACTTTCAATAGTGATATTACCACTACTACCGGAATTTATTTCCATCGGTCCATTTGGTGGGGTGTTATTATTATTATTGTTATTGGCAACCCCTGCTTCAGGATCGCCTGCAGTAGAAATAATTTCCCCTGTAGTAATATCTCCTTTGCTAGTTATACTGACGTTACCTCCATCCCCTAAACGAGAAAATGATTCGATAGTTCCTGTGCTAGTATCAATAATACCTTCTGCTGTTAGGGCAATATCTCCTCCACTACCGTTTGCACTCTGAGTTTGATTTGAGTCAGTGTTATCTGTCTGAAATGGTGATGAATCTGCTAAGTCTCCCTCTGCATCTAATGGTTCCCCTGCTGAAGAAAATATATCTCCTGTTTTGATGTCGCCATTACTGGTAATAGTCACATCTCCTCCATTTCCCCTAACGGAAAAAGATGCTAATTCTTCATTACTGGTATCAATATTACCACCTGTACTTTCTAGTGTAATATCTCCACCATTACCGCTACCACCTGAGCGAGAGTCAATATAACCAGTTGTGAGGTCGCCCTGACTGGTAATTGTTACATTCCCACCATCGCCATCAAAAGAGGCAGAAAATATACGGCCCTCAGTTGTATCAACTTCACCACCACTATTTATGGTAATATTTCCACCTCCATCATTACCCATGGTAGAAGCATTAATATCTCCTGTTTGAATATTGCCATCAGCAGTGAGGGAAATATCGCCACCTGTAGTTGATTCAGAATTTGACTGAAGTGTGGTTTGAGTGGTATCAATATTCCCAGTACTAGAAATAGTAATTGTTCCTGGTTGCCGATCGGGAACTGATGTAGATATTTCTTCATTTGCAATAAAATTCCCATCTATATCAAGTTTGATTTCACCGCCTTTTCTAGTAGAAATTCCTGTTTCTTCGCTAACTCCACCAATGGTTAAATTACTTATTGAGTTAATAAATATTCCTTGTTCCCCTGTTAATACTTCTAAGTTATTTACATCTATTCGCAAAGGTGTTTCAGCTAAACCTATGCCACCAGAATCTTGTGTTTCAAATATTGCTTTATCGGCAGTAATTAAAGAATTAGGAGAAACTTGTCTAATATTGCCCTGGTTAGCATTGATTAATAGTTGACCAGTAGTAGTTAAATTAGCTAGATTTATATCACCATTTTCGCCTAAATTTCCTAGTCTAATTGTAATATTGCCACTACCGGAATTTAATGTTGTATTTTCTCTTTGATTAATCGAACCTGCTCCTGGTTCGCGATTATTAGTATTTGCACTATTGTCGTTACCAACTAGAGAAATATTGCTATTGCTTTGAGATGTATCTATATCTGCATTTATATTAATATTTCGTCCAGCTTTTAATTCTATTGCATTTGAACTTTCTATTGCTTCATTAACAGTTATATCATTATCAGCTTGAAGAATAATTTCACCTTCTATTTCTTCAGTAGAAATTTCTGTTACTTCTTCGCTAACTCCACCAATAGTTAAATCGCTGATTGAGTTAATAAATACTCCTTTTTCGCCTGTTAATACTTCTAAGTTATTTACATCTATTCGCAAAGGTGTTTCAGCTAAACCTATGCCACCAGAATCTTGTGTTTCAAATATTGCTTTATCGGCAGTAATTAAAGAATTAGGAGAAACTTGTCTAATATTGCCCTGGTTAGCATTGATTAATAGTTGACCAGTAGTAGTTAAATTAGCCAGATTTATATCGCCATTTTCGCCTAAATTTTCTAGTTTAATTGTAATATTGCCACTACCGGAATTTAATGTTGTATTTTCTCTTTGATTAATCGAACCTGCTCCTTGGTCGCGATTATTAATATTTGCACTATTGTCGTTACCAAATAGAGAAATATTGCTATTGCTTTGAGATGTATCTATATCTGCATTTATATTAATATTTCGTCCGGCTTTTAATTCTATTGCATTTGAACTTTCTATTGCTTCATTAACAGTTATATCATTATCAGCTTGAAGAACAATTTCACCTTCTATTTCTTCTATTTCTGCCGCAGAAAATGTGACATTATCATCTTCGGTTTCGGTGACGTTATCAGCTTCATTTTGTTCCGGTGGCTCATTGCTACTTTCTGACCCTCCTATTATTATATTTTTAGGGTCAAATAATATTGTTCCTGTTTCTCCAAATGCTGCGCTAACATTAACATTTCCATCAAATATTAATTGTTCTTTTCCTGAAATTTCAACAAAACCTCCATCACCATAAAAGTTTCCGCCTTTAGCACTAATATTCCCGGCAAAATTAGTCGTATTATCTGACCAAATTATGACTTGACCGCCCTCTCCATTGTTAATAGCATCGGCAGAAATAATTGAATTATTGTTAACAAAAGTTTGCTGAGAATTGGGAACAATTCCATTACCTTGAAAGTCGCCTCCAATTAATATTTTGCCCCCTCCATTTTGACCATTGGCATTAATATTAGCATCGATAACTGCTACGCGATCGCCCAACACATTTACCTGTCCCCCTGCACTTCCATTAGAGGTATCTGATACATCAATATTTCCAGAGGCAATAGCTACTCCCGCTGTATCAGTCAATTCCAAATTACCCTGAGCATTTATAACCACAGATGAGGCATGATCTATGTCACCACCTGTTAATAATTCTGGTAATGACATCGGTGTAATTGACTGCCCTGATAAATTATTAGCAGTAGGTGATACATCTAAACTCAACAGATGGCCTGGCTGAGATATTCTCAATGTATCTCCACCATTAACTGCAGCGATGGTGACATTACCACCTGCGGTAGATAGTTCACCTGTGTTGATAACCGTACCACCTGTTAGAGTTAAATCTTGTCCAGGATTTAAACTTAAATTTCCTTGGTTAATTATTGCGCCTGGGTTTGAGACATTAAAATTGTAGCCACTGGGGTTGCCTACTAAGTTCGAGTAGTCATTTGTTCCTATTGCCTGAAACCAGAAGTTATTACTGTTGAAACCTATACCTGTGGCAGTAGTAACGCTGAAGGAAGCAGGAATATTGAGACTCGCATTAGGGCCAAATATGATTCCGGTGGGGTTCATTAAGAAAAGGTTAGAATTACCGCCTATGACTTGAATTAAGCCATTAATGATAGAAGGATTTCCACCTGTAATTCTGCCTAGAATATTACGGGTATCTGGAGTGGAGATGAAGTTGGCGGTTTGACCAGAATTGAGGTTAAATTTGCCAAAACTGTGAAAGAGGTTAGTGCCGTTATGAGTACCGCCTTGAATATTAAATTGGTTGCCGTTTTGATTTACAGTCGTTCCTGTACCGTCATTTGCCGGAGTAATAGGTTGACTATAAACAGGAAGAGCAACTGTTCCTAATAGAGACACGAAGCTCATTAGAGGAAAAAGATGTAATGTGATTAGTTTCATATTCTGGACTGAGAGCTAATGGTAAAACTCATAAATATAATCATTACTTACTCCAGTATATCTTTTCTCAAATTGGTATACCTCCTTAATAATGCGGAAGGAAGAGAGGAAAGTTTGCAGTGAAGAAGTTTTTATAACTAATCATCCGAACATGATATAAGAGGGAATAGAGAAGAAGTGGATGGGGACTCATATCAAACCCGGATAATTAGTTATCGAAAACCTTCTGCCTTCTAATTTTATTCTTTCCCCTCTGCCTCCTGCCTTCTGCCTCCTGCCTTCTGCCTTCCTTATTACTTACCAATTAAATTCCAGAAATAACCATCAGGGGCGACAAAAGAAAAACTTTGTTCGCCAAACTCGTTATTAACAATATCTGTAACTTCCGTTGCTGCTGAATTTTTAACTCGGTCAAAATAAAACTTTATATTCTCTACCCGATAAGTATACAAAGACATTCCTAAACAACCAGGTTGCGATCGCTCAAAACAACTTTTCAACTTCATTGCTTCAGGAAATCTAATAATATACATTCTGCCAGAGCGTGCCTCCTGCCAATTTATTGAGGAACGTGGATCGTCAAAAGTTGTAACTCTAAACTTTTCCCCTGGTTGTAAATCAAAAATTTGCCTACCTGCTTCTGAACTTTCATAAGTAGTTTCTGAGTCATCACGCGATCGCAACAAACCTAATACATCCTCATAAAACCTCAATGTTTCTTTGCTATCATCTTGCACCACCATACCTGCATGGGTAAATTGACTGGTTTTGAAAGTACAGTTATGATTAATTTTGCCATATTCGGGCACTGTATAATTGAAACGTTGAAACAATACCTGACGTGTTAATGGTTGCAGTAACATCATTTCCCGCACTCCCACTACCGGATCGATAAATGGGCGACCTTTCTCCATTTTGAAAATCATTTCCCACTGAGGAAAAGTATATTTAATTGGCAAACCTGCTAACTTACCATCCTCAGCATGGTTAAGAATATTCAAAACATCTGCAGTTAAGGTTGTACCCCAACGGTTGCCCAGAACTTTCATTGATGTCATTTCTAAACCTTCATTAGTGGGGTTTTCCCAAGCCATGAGGCGAATTATACCATGATCTATATTTTGGTGTTCTAGTCGAATTGAGCGCAAATTAGAATTTACTCCATATAAATTTTTCACTGTAGGAGCAGTTAATTCTCCTGTTTGCCCGATGCGGTAGCCAAATTGTTGCCAATATTGAATCATTGATAAGGTTTCAGTTATACCTATACAGACTTCGTAAATGCCTTTGATAGTAGGATTTTTCTTCATCATTTTTAGCGCTATTTTTCAAGTAGAGACCTTCTATAGAAGAAAGTCTGTTTTTATTCATAACTTACGCAAAACCGTGATATCTAGTAGGGGCGAATGGCATTTGCCCTCTACAAATAGCGTGTTATCTAAGAATTTGCGTAATTCCTGTTATTAATATAACAATCCTATTTGATTCATGTACAAAATCCCATTATATTTAGAGGATATCTGAAATTTGCCCCCCTAGCCCCCCAATTTTGGGGGGAACAAGAGTCAATTTACTTCTCAAAGTCCCCCAATTTTGGGGACTGAATTTGCCCCCCTAGCCCCCCAATTTTGGAGGGAACAAGAGTCAATTTGCTTCTCAAAGTCCCCCAATTTTGAGGGCTGAAATTTGCCCCCCTAGCCCCCCAATTTTGGGGGGAACAAGAGTCAATTTGCATCTAAAAAGTCCCCCAATTTTGGGGGATTTAGGGGGCTTGGATGTTCCATACAACGTCCCTACTAAAAAGGTAACAAGAGTCAATTTGCATCTAAAAAGTCCCCCAATTTTGGGGGATTTAGGGGGCTTAGATGTTGCATACAACGTCCCCACTAAAAACTGATAACTGATAACTGATAACTGATAACTGAATTTACTCTCCCTGACACACCCACGCTCCCCAAAAATACGGATGAGCTAGTGGTTGACTGTCAATTTTCAGATTATTTCCTAACTTTAATTCGTCTAAAATATCGCAACCTAATTTACTTTTTTGTAACTCTCCAACCGTGACATTAATGATATATTGCTGTGCTTTTTTCAATGCTTCCGCACGACTAATACCTGCTTTTAAATAATCTAAAAATTGCTCCATTAATAACATAGTTGCTAATGTTGGTACGCTCCACAAACTCATTATTAATGTTTTACTGCCAGCGACCGCAAATGCACGACGCAAGCCGAAAACTCCTTCTCCCGTTTGCACGTCTCCTAACCCGCTTTGACAGGCAATTAAAATCGTGAGTTCTGTTTCCCAGAGGTCAATACCTGCAATATCTTGAGCAAATACCATTGTCTTGAAGTTTTGGGGTAGTTTACCTCCAGAAAACCAGGTGTTGGCTCCAGTAAAAGCGATCGCCGAACGCATCATCGGGTTTTCGACTTTTGCTTGGTGGCGGTTTGGTTGGAAGGTTTCAAATTCGATGTTATTAACTGGGGGTTTTGCTGAAGTGGTGCTTATCTGTTGTTTCACCAGAGAATATATTGCTCCCAACTTTTCTCTGGTTTCATTATCACAATCTTCCAAGTTTTGTAACGCTTCAATATATTCCAGAAACTCTTCATCAACGAAACCATAATTTTTTGCTAATATCTCTGCTTGTTTTTCCTGGGAACGGAACAGCAACTCTCTCAACAAACGCAGATATTCTTCGTATCTCTGGGAGTAATAACCGTGGGTAGCAACGATGAGCAGTTTGGGAGATTTACAATTGAGTAGGCGATCGCCTGTTGCCTCATTTTGTAAGAAAGGTTTGACTCCTAACTGTTGGCCAATAGTTAGGGCAAAATCAGCAGTTGTTTTCACTCGTTCAAATTTTACACTGGCAAGAGTTCCGAACATTTGGCTAACATTCAGACCAGAAACAGCCATATTTGACTCTGGTTGTGCAATACCTGCATCATTCTCAGACCAATCAAAATTAGGATCGGCGATAATTAATGATTCGTTTGCTTTACCGTTTGTTTTGATGCGACGGCGCAATAATTCTCGCCCGACGCTGACATAACTAATGTTGTACTCATCCTGCAAAGTTGTTGTCTCATCATCCTCTGGCAATATCTGAAATGGCACCAAGTTTAAATCCCCATCGGGAGCTATTACTAAATGACTGCAACCTGCCAATTTATCCTGCAACTTATCAAAAACTGCCTCTCGTAGTTGCTTACCTGGTTGGGAGTCATAGACATAATGTTTTGCAGGTGTTTGGGTAGAGTTGCGATTCCACATCATCTTTTGTGGTAATGGTAACTCTATTACTGAGTCTCGGTAAGTAGAGATTAGGCGATCAATATTTTCTGCCTCCCCTAGATCGATCGTGTCTACCTCAGAAGGTTTTCCCTGAGCTAAAACAAAAGCTAGATACCGCGCCTCCTGCCAACTATCATTCTGAAAATCACGGACTTGAAACCGCACGAACTCTAACAACTTAGCCCCCTCTGGTAACTCTGAAGCTACTGCCCGTCTGTCGCCCATTTGTTCCTGCATAGCAATTTCTGGCACTTCTCGCGCTAACTGTCTTTCTAACTCATTACATTCTATTTGCAGTTGAGCTAACTGTTGTTTGTGAGCTTCCCGTTTTTCTGGTGGGGGTACTTGATATGTAAATGCTAAAAGTTGGTCGCACTTTTGTCGCCACTGTGGGAAAATCTCTTGGAGTTGGGGATAACGATCGCTGAATGCAGCTTGGTTTTGAGCAGCAAGAGCAGTTGCAGTTAGAGCTTTCCGTTTGAGGACGAGATTTAATGCGGCTTGTTTTGCTGCTTGGGAGTGGGGGAAATATTGGTAGACTAAGGAGAGGAAATACTCAAGATTAGGTCTGACTTCTTGCTGGATATGGGCAAGGCGATCGCTTTCGGAACTAGAAGCAAAGATAATCTGGATAGTTTTATTTTGGATTTTGCTTGCTTTGAGCATCAGTTTGAATGCCTCTTTGGGGCGATTTATTTTAGCTAGTAATCCTGCTAGGTTGTTGAGACTGGAGGCAAGGAATGGATGATTCGCAGGTAGGGCGATTTTGTTAATTTCTATAGCTTGTAGAAACAAAGGTTCTGCTTTCGAGTATCTTCCTTGAGAATGATATAATCCTGCCAGGTTGTTGAGATTAGTGGCAAGGGATGGATGATTACGAGTCAGAGCAATTTTGTTGATTTTTATAGCTTGTAGAAACAAAGGTTCTGCTTCCGAGTATCTTTCTTGAGAATTATATAAACTTGCCAGGTTGTTAAGGTACATGGCAAGTTCTGAATGGTTAGGAGGCAAACCAATTTCGCCAATTTTTATAGCTTGTAGAAACAAAGGTTCTGCTTCCGAGTATCTCCCTTGAGAACGATATAAATTTGCCAGGTTGTTGAGACTGGTGGCAAGATATGGATGATTGGCAGGCAGGGCGTTTTTGACGATTTTTATAGCTTGTAGAAACAAAGGTTCTGCTTCCGAGTATCTCCCTTGAGAATAATATAAATTTGCCAGGTTGTTGAGGTGGTTGGCAAATGATGGATGATTCAGGGAGATTTTGTCGATTTCTATAACTTTTTGGTACAAAGGCTCTGCTTCCGAGTATCTCCCTTGAGAACGATATAATTCTGCCAGGTTGTTGAGATTAGTGGCAAGGGATGGATGATTAGGAGGCAGAGCGTTTTTGACGATTTTTATAGCTTGTAGAAGCAAACGTTCCGCTTTCGAGTATCTCCCTTGAGAATAATATAATAAAGCCAGGTTGTTGAGATTAGTGGCAAGGGATGGATGATTGGCAGGCAGGGCGATTTTGTGGATTTCTATGGCTTGTCGGTACAATGGTTCCGCTTTCGAGTATCTCCCTTGAGAATAATATAAATTTGCCAAGTTGTTGAGGTGGATGGCAAGATATGGATGATTGGCAGGCAGAGCTATTTTGTCAATTTCTATGGCTTGTTGGTACAAAGGTTCCGCTTCCGAGTATCTCCCTTGAGACTCATATAATAAAGCCAGGTTGTTGAGGTGGATGGCAAGATATGGATGATTAGCAGGCAGAGCTATTTTGTCAATTTCTATGGCTTGTTGGTACAATGGTTCGGATTCCGAGTATCTCCCTTGAGACTCATATAATAAAGCCAGGTTGTTGAGGTGGATGGCAAGATATGGATGATTGGCAGGCAGGGCGATTTTGTGGATTTCTATGGCTTGTTGGTACAATGGTTCCGCTTCCGAGTATCTCCCTTGAGAACGATATAATCCTGCCAGGTTGTTGAGACTGGAGGCAAGAAATGGATGGTTGGTAGGTAAGACAATTTTGACGATTTTTATGGCTTGTATGTACAAAGGTTCCGCTTCCGAGTATCTCCCTTGAGAATAATACAATTCTGCCAGTTTGTTGAGGCTAGATGCTACCAAGATATGGTTTTTGCCAAAAGACTGTGATAGTTTTAGTGCTTGTTTAGTAAAAAGTACAGCTTGATCGTATTGACCTAATTTGTAAAACTTATCTGCACGATAGCTCAAAATTCCCCAATGCCAGCTTTGAACAATACCAGAATTGAAAATGCTGACGGTGAGTTTTATACTACTAAAAATTAATACTCTTATCCAGTTAAACATAATTCTCTCCTTTAATTTTGTTAATGTGAAATAAACATCGTTGTTGGGTTTCGTTCCATGCTACGCAACCCTAACGGGAACAACCCAACCTACAGTTATTGAACCTCTACTAAAATAACCTTAATTTGGTATAATGCGCATTTAAGGCAATTTTTTTCCCTTAATTCCTTTTTCGGCAAATAGAGGCGATCGCTTTTTAAATGGAGTAAAACGATGACCAATAAAGAAAAAATTTACGCAGAAATTGAGAGTATTTCAGAAGAATATTTCGAGGAACTCTACTGGTTAATTAAAAAATTTGCAGATGCAAAACCGATTAAAAAAAAATCTACATTTATGTCTAAATTGAAAAGTATAGAAATAGAAGGTCCAGAAGATTTTGCTGCTAATTTAGATTTGTATCTAAACGGAGAGAAAAGTGTCGAATAAAACATTTGTAGATACCTCCTTTGTAATAGCTTTAATCAATAAGCGAGACCAATACCACCAACAAGCTAGGGAATTAGCCGATCGCTTTGATGGCTACCCTTTATTAAGTACCGATGCCATTTTGCTAGAAATTGGTAATGCTCTGGCACGAAATTATAAAGATGAAGCGATCGAAATAATCGAACACTTTTTGAGTTCCCAAGAAATAGAAATTGTTCGGTTAACTCCTCAATTATTTGACAAAGGATTTGCTTTATACAAAAGTTACCAAGACCAGTCTTGGGGATTAGTAGATTGTATTTCTTTTGTAGTTATGCGTGAGGCAAATATTACCCAAGCTTTAACCTCCGATCGCCATTTCAGACAAGCTGGTTTTCAGACTTTAATGAGTTGATTTCATAGATTTTACAGCTTTTTTATGTAATAGATAAAAAAGTTTAAATCAGTTGAGGTTTAAAACTTCAAAGTTCAGGTTTTAAACCTTTCAGTAGCAACAATAAATCCGTACATCCGTGGCCAAATCAGTGTCTAGCTCCCATTGTCAGAAATCACAATAAACTCTGCTAGTGCGTTACGCTTCGCTTAAACACACCCTACATCTACACTACTTTATAATTCATATACCACAAGGTACAGTCTGACTCGCACTCAAAATATACCAAAAATTCCTGTAAATGCTTTCCCTGTAACTGCAAAGGTTCTTGGTCTGGTTTCGGCAACCAATCTAACTTTGGGCGTTCAGGAGCGATCGCCACTATTATCTCCTCAACCCCAGGTTCAGAACTTAGTTCAAAAAATTCTATAGATGCTCCCTCCATTGGTAACAATACTTTACTCGCCTCTTTAAAATTAGGATAAGGTGCAAAAAGCGATGATGGAGACAAACAGAAAAATTCGCCAGTAGTACCTTTTTCTAATAGAGTTAAATATCCTGGGCGTTCCAACTGTACCTCAAATTTAATCTCAGTGCCCGGAGGTATAGTACTACGATAATTAGAATCAGGTGTATACATATTCATGTCGCTAACCTTTGGGATAACAGGACCCATTTTATTAGTTGAAACAGCCCGAAATCTTAACTCTTCCCAGAGGCCAGAAATTGTTAATAACTGTAGTCTTTGTAAAAGTCCCTCCAACTTTTGTTTTTCCTTCAACCACTCTGGATACTTAACTTCAATCAACCACTTTCTGACAAACTGCCACTTGTTTTTCCCATTAAATTGATAGCCATGTTTAGTGAGGGATGAGTAGATGTTGTTATTCCAGCAATCTTTCAGTAATTGCACAACATTTTTTGTTTCTTTAGCATTTTCTATCAGTTGTGGCTTCAAATCCTCCGCCAGTTGTTCCCAAGTTTGCACATTTGTATTGTAGAGACGTTCAAAAAAAGCTAGTTCCGTATTACCAGAAAAGCAAAACTTAACTGCCATAGCCCTGAGAAATTCTTTTTCATTATCTTTATAGTCTGAACTGACCATAATTTTAATTCTTCCTAAATTTTTAGTACAGTTATACCCTAGCAAATTATTTAATATCAATGCCATAGAAATAGATATTTAAAACAGTTTTTTCTACTTATTTCTACATTTTTCTACTTCTACATTATTCGACTTTTTTCACTTCTCAGTGAGTGCTAATTTTGTTAGATTAAAAATGTCAAATTTGAACTGAATAATTTAACAAGATAAAATGTATAAATCGAAGAAAAAATTATTAATCTCAATTCTTGCTGGAGGTGTTTTCAGCATCCTATCAATCAGCAATAATCAAAATACCAAAAAAATTAGTCAAGCTATTGAAAGTGGAGTAGCTATGACATCTAGTATATCTATTTTACTAATCAGCTTAAAAGATACCGACGAATAATTAAATAGGGACGTTTATAATAATTAATAATTAATAATTAATAATTGTTGAACGTATCGTGATCGAAGTCTTTAGCTGGCATTATAGCAACTGCCAAGGGGGTTAGGACAATGAGTGCGAGCATCTTGCTCGCGTCATAAATCATCATAATTACCTGATGTCCTAACTATAGTGGCGACTGCTATAATTCTTTTTGTTGAATGGATAAATATATAAATCAAGGAAAAAGTGGGAGCATCTTGCTCCCTAACTATTCTTGCCTTAACAGATACAACGGATTCCACCTTGGTGAAGTACACCCACGCGAGCAAGATGCTCGCACTGGGAACATTATTAATATATGTACTTCATATACTTGGAATCTGCTGTATTACTACATTCTAAGAAATCATTTGTCCACTTACAACAAATAACTCTTTTTCTCTACCATTTCGGATTCCACCTTGGTGAGGTACACCCACGCGAGCAAGATGCTCGCACTGGGAACATTCAATTATTAATATCTGTACTTCATATACTTGGAATCTGCTGTATTACTACATTCTAAGAAATCATTTGTCCACTTACAACAAATAACTCTTTTTCTCTACCATTTCTCAGAATCTTAAACTGCAATTTTTGACCAACACCACCAGCTTCAACTTTCCTCTGTAATTGCTCTGCATTAACAATTGATTGATTGTCAATTTCTAAAATTACATCTCCTCTCCGAATGCCCGCTTTTTCTGCCGCAGTACCAGACAAAACTTTCGTTACTAAAACTCCATTTACCTCTGGCAAAATTAAAACAGAATTGGGGTCATTATTATTTTCCTTGGCAATTTCTGGAGTCAAAGTAATCATCTGAATACCAACAAAAGGATGAGGTACTTGTCCTCCACTAGCTAATACATCTTTAATTTCTTTAGCTTTATTGATAGGAATAGCAAAACCAATACCCATAGCATCAGCTCTAATTGCAGTATTAATTCCAATTACTTCACCTATTCCATTTAACAAAGGACCTCCTGAATTTCCTGGATTAATCGCTGCATCAGTTTGAATAAAATCTAATCTTTTATCAGGAATTCCTACTGCGGAACTAGGACGTTTTAAAGTACTAATAATTCCTAAAGTAACAGTATTATTAAATCCCAAAGGATTTCCTACTGCTATTGCCCAATCTCCTACCTGTACTGAGTCAGAATCACCTAAAGTTGCTACTGGTAAATTTTCACCTTTTGTCTCAACTTCAACTACTGCTAAATCTGTCACCTCATCTGTTCCTTTTACTTCTCCAATAAACTGTCTACCATCATTTAAAGTTACTGTAACTTTATCAGCTTTATCTACTACATGAGCATTGGTTAAAATTATGCCTTTAGAGTCAACAATAAAACCAGAACCTTGACCTTTTAATAATTCTTTTGAAGGAGGTTGTATTGGTAATTCACTACCAAAAAAACGTTCAAAAAATTCGTCTTCAAAAAAAGGATTAGCAGGGCGAGTAATTAGTCTTTCCGTGTCAATTCTCACCACAGCTGAACCAACTTTATTGACTGCTTCTGTCACGAAACTATTACTATTTATAGTATTGATATTCTCTGGTATACCTTGCAATGCTAATAACTGAGGATTTGATAATCCTTGGAACAGTTTTGAAGCTGCCATTACTGGTAGGGTAGGTAGACAAGTAAATATTAAAGTAAAAGCAACAAAAATGGCCAATAATTGAGAAGTTATTTTGGTAGTTATTTGAGAAAATTTGTACAATTTCATAGCATTAAAGTTTCATTGACTAAACATAAGCATTCAGCCGTCAGCTATCAGCAATCAGCTATTGCTTTTAGTTTTAGATAAAAACTTTACTAATTGAGGCAGAATTTATACTTAATATACTTAACTATAAAAGCTGGCTAAAACAGTCTATTTTCATTAAAACTCCTTTCTTTTGCTGAGAGCTGACAGCTAATAGCTGAATGCTTACTGACTAACTGAGTGGGATTAGTGTTATAATACTCCCAATCTTAACTATATTATACTCAAAATCTATGGTGTTATCTCAGGAACAACAAAAAGAACAGTTACCTCATAATCAAGCGAAGGCAGAGTCAAATTCGGAACATAACCATCACTCCTCTGCTCATCCTCATGTTCATAGTGAAGAATCCCTACAACGTCTCGTGAATAGATTATCAAGAATTGAAGGACACGTTAGAGGAATTAAAACTATGATCAAAGATAGTCGTCCTTGTCCTGATGTCTTAGTACAAATAGCTGCAGTTCGTGGCGCATTAGATCGAGTAGCTCGTATGGTTTTAGATAACCATTTATCTGATTGTATTTCCCGGGCAACTCAAGATGGAGATATTGATGTTGAAGTTGAAGCTTTAAAGTCAGCTTTAGACAGATTTTTACCTTGATTGAAGAAGGAGTCAGGAGTCAGAACTCAGGAGTCAGGAGAGAAAATTTCTTATCGATTCGCTCCCCCAAACAATTTTAAGCACCCCCGTTGATGGTGGGGTATTAAACCTATAAGGAAAATGATAATTTTTTATCTTTAATCCACTAAAATTTAATCAATGTTTTGACTAGAAAATTAAGTGAGAAGTTGGCTTCAAAATTAACAGTAAATGTAATCATATTCCATCAAATAATTTGATTTTTTAGCAAAGCAGGAAAAAGATTTCATTAAACAACTTATGTTAAAAAAAATAGCTTTGTGGTTACTTTGGATTGGCTTTAGCACTTACGCATTTCTGCTAGCACCTCCTGACCAACCAGATACTTTAGAATTAATCCAAAAATTATCAACAGGTCAATGGGAAAATATTAATCCGTTGATTGTATCTCTATTCAATATTATGGGAATATGGCCGTTGATTTATAGTTGTTTAATGTTCTTTGATGGCAGAGGACAAAAAACACCAGCTTGGTTATTTTCAACATTATCATTTGGAGTCGGAGCATTTGCTATTTTACCCTATTTAGGATGGCGTCAACCTAATCCAAATTTTTCAGGAAAAAAGAATTTATTTTTAAATATTTTAGATTCTCGAATTTTAGGAATTGCTTTAACAGTAGGTACGATTTTATTACTAATATACGGTTTAAAAAATGGCGACTGGAAAGATTTTATTCAACAGTGGCAAAGCAGTAGATTTATTCATGTAATGAGTCTAGATTTTTGTCTTTTGTGTCTATTATTTCCCACTTTATTAGGAGATGATATGAGTAGACGAGGAATGGAAAAATCTCCGTGGTATTGGATAGCATTAATTCCACTTTTAGGTCCATTAATTTATTTGTCTGTACGTTCACCTCTATTACCAGCAGATATCTCTACAATATCAAATCAACAAGAAGCGACATTCAACAATTAATAATTAATAATTAATAATTAATAATTAGGGGTTGCTGATTAAATATCAAAGCATTGACATATAAAGACTTTAGCCTTTTTGGGTTCAAAAAAAGTGCCTGGTTTTCAGCTCTTCACGCTCAAAAAGTTAGTATTTTAGGGGCATAGTTGGGCAGAAAAATTAAGGGATAATTCTTACTCCTACTTCCTCGCTCATTCCCATTTCTCCTGTCTTCCCCTCCCCTCCTGGGAGGGGCTAGGGGTGGGTTGGGAGGGGCTAGGGGTGGGTTGGGAGGGGTTAGGGGTGGGTTGTCTCCTGTCTCCTCCCTCTACTAAAAGACTTTTGAGCGCAAACCCTAATTAGAGTTTGCTGATTAAATCTAAAAGAATTGAAATATAGGCGAACGGCCGTTTGCTTCGCATAACTATCGTTAACGCCCCTACAATATTGACTATTTTCACCTAATCTTG
>NZ_JAAHHG010000750.1 GCF_010692555.1 Okeania sp. SIO3B5
AACTGTACCGTAGGGCATACGGGAACAGGCTCTTGATAGCGCAGCTCCTCTGAAAGAGGCAATAGAGCGAACGCGCAGGCGTGAGAACCATCTCTGGACTAGATTCCGTAAGGTGTTTAGTTTAAGTGGACTCATTGTTGGCGTAGCCTTGCGGAGCGCAAACCAAGAATCCTGGTTTCAGGAGAATCCCCGTGCGTTTACGCCGGGGAGTATGTCAAGGAAAGAAACTAAATATACTGGAGAGTACAAAGTTCTTCCCAAGAACAATTTGTGTTGAAGGCTGAAAGTATTACTGTAAAAGCCTTACAGTACTTACAGCTCTGAATAAAGAGTTTTTAACCTTTAGATCGCTGAAAGCCTTAGCTAGCAATAGTTATTTCAAGAACTTTGCACTGTCTAGTTGCCTATTTCTGGCATCTAAAAATTTTAATTGTTGATACAACATCCCAATTTTATTTAACTGAATACCTGCTGCACTTGCCATTCGTAAGGGGTTGCCAATAATACTTTCTATTTCTAAAAGTCGTCGTCGCTCATAATCAATTTTCATGCTAGTTAAATAAGGGTTTAACTTGTCAGTATGGTCTAACATATTTTGAATATAACTATCTGAAATTTGGCACTGACAACTTTTTGCACCTTCCAATACTTCCTGCATTATTTCTGTGATTAAGTTTCTAGTATTAGTATCTCTCATCATTTCATCAGTTCGAGCATCTAGAATTACTGACAAGCTGTTATAAGGAATATTCCAAACTAATTTTTTCCATCTTTCTTGGAATAAATATTCAGTCAAATTAACTTGTATTCCAGCACTTTTAAAATCCTGGGAAATTTCACGCATTTTATTAGTAATACTAGCAGTTTTATAATTTGTGGCATATTTTCCGATTCTAATTAAACCATAATCTACATGACGAATATGACCATAACCTATTTTATTAGAGGCAAGATTACATACTCCTCCAATTACTCTTTCTTTACCAACAATTTTGGCTATTTCAGGTTCTGCACCTAATCCATTTTGTAAGAGTAATACAACGTTATTTTCTTGGCATAAAGGCGGGAGTAATTCTGGTAATAAATGGTTTTGTGTTGTTTTTAATGCGACGAGAATTACGTCACATTTTGGCATTTTATTAGTATTGTTATAGGCGTTAATTTGAGGGAGGGTAAAGTCGCCATCTTTGGATTCTATGATTAAGCCATTTTTGAGAACGTGCTCATAATCATTATGCAGTAAAAAATGAACTTCTAATCCTGCTTTTTGTAGTTTTGCACCGTAAAAACCTCCTAGTGCACCACTGCCAATAATGGCGTAAGTATTTTTTGACATTTTATTTATCTTGAATTTGACTGTGTTTCTATTTTATTGAATCAGGAAGAAGAAAGCTGTATAAATCAATTTTTAACTGGTAAAAATATTGTGTTATTATCAGGTTTATGAAAGTCTGATTTAATATTATGGATAATACTTTTCAAGTTCTAGAATGCGATACTGATATTTTGATGATTGGAAAAGATACTTTTACTGTTGAACTATTTAAGGAATTGACAGTAGAAAAAATTAAAATTTATTTTAATGAACGCTTTATCTTACACCAGGCAAATAAGAATTTTAACCAAAACATACATAGTTATAGTATGTTTAATCTTTTCAGCAGGAATATTATTAAAATAGTTGACAATTCTGTGGAATTTCAACTCCAAAATATAGAATTAATTTTTCCTCCTGAAGGTATGGAATGTAAGGTTTTAAAATTAGGTGATTCTGAATGGCAAACTGGCAAAATGAGAATTCATGTTATGGTTGCAGGCAGTTCAGTAAGAGTTATTAAATTAGAATTTTGTTATGACGAACCACTACAACAAGAATCACCATTAGACGATATTCGACAAAGAGAAAATTATCAACAACTTTTAAATAATCAATAAATTTATTACTGGCAAACTGGAAAACTAAAAAAATATCCAGTTTGACACTACTAATGATGCTGTAAGTATTATTTTAAATTTATTTATACAGCAGATTTTACCTAAGTTAGGTGCAGCAGTAGCAGACAAAATATACGCACCGCAAAAGTTTTATTTAAAACCCATTATTAAGGGCGAAGTATTAAAATTTTATACTTAATATACTTGTATTTTGCTGTATTAAACTCAGCTCTACTATTATTTTATTTGCTCAACTTTTGCAACTTTAATTTTGCTACATGAATAGTCTTTCCATTATCCACTTTGAAATTTTTCCTAAAGCAAGTCCTCCTGCTAATGCTAAAAAAATATAATTTATATTTATAACTCCAGCTTCATTTCCTAGAATGTTCTGAATAAAGATAGAAAAAACGGCAGCAAGGAAAAACAGGATTAAAGCTACAATTATAGTTTCAAAAAAAGTTCTACTTCTAAATGCTGCAACAAAAGCAACTATAAAGAAAAATATTGTAAATGCTATCCTGAACAAACTTATTAAATTCAAAAAAGGTTGAATATCCATCATTTTATGTCCCTTGATATTCGCCAAGCTACAAATCTTGAAAACTCAATAACCATCTCCTCATTTCATCAGATAATTTTTGTCTACTTCTACTTTGAGGATGAATACAAACGTGCTTCGTAATAGCTCTGGCTGCCCACTTATTATCTGTTTCTTTTAAAAATACTTGATAGGAAATTTCAAACTCATCATCTCCCCAACTTTTAGGAATTAATTCAATAGTTAACTCATCCCCACAAAACATCGGGCGACGAAAATCAACATTAGCATGAATAATTGGAATAGCCATTTCTTGATTACTAAAAAAAACTTTCAGATTAATACCAAATTCTACTAAAGATGCTTCATAAGCTTCATGGCACATTGCTAAAACATTAGCAAAATAAACCACTCCAGCAGCATCGGTATCTTGAAAATGAACTATTCTTGTATAGTAAAAAGACATTTATAGATATAGGTTTAATAGTAATAGCATTTCTCTATGAATTTGCACTTAATAAAAGATGATAATTATCAGAAGAATAAGGTCAGATCAAAAATTATTAAGTGCATCGTTACAAAGAAATGATATTAGGTTGAATAAAGTTTTAGGTAATAGGTATTAGGTTCAATTGAAAATTCAACTCTAACCAGTTATAGAAATCGTAAAGACAGTCATATTTTCTACCATATTTTCTACACTGATAACCTGACACCTACTACTAAAGTCCCGGTGGGGAAGATAAATCATATATTTAGGAATTAGGGATTTTTGAGTTCTAGAGACTAAATATTATCTGTAACGTTATAGTTTTTGCTCGCTATATGTAATCTGTTTACCTAAATTCCGAATATCTATAACGTTATAGTTTTTCTCCCTATATCTATATAGTTTACTTACCTAAATTCCCATCGCCTGCCACCTACAACTAAAGTCCCGGTAGAGAGGATAAATCATATATTCAGGAATTAGATATTTTTGAGTTGTAAACACTACATATCTGTAACGTTATAGTTTTTCTCCCTATATCTATATAGTTTACTTACCTAAATT
>NZ_JAAHHG010000751.1 GCF_010692555.1 Okeania sp. SIO3B5
CGTAGAAAGGTAGTTGATGGCAATGAGTCGTCTACCCACCCTGAGTCTTTCGTTCAGCGAGCGTCTGTTCGATTGATGGATGGGAATCCCGCGCTGCAGGTGCAGGTCAACGTCGGGAGGATGTCAATCCTTACTACAGATATATAAATTTGATTTTTAGCCTAATTTGGTAATAATATCATGTCCGGATAATAGCGTGATAAAACACTTTTTCTCATGAGCGCCTTTTCTTCCCTTCTGCCTCCTGCCTCCTACCTCCTCCCTTCGGACCTCCAAAGTGTAAGTATTCAACCGGACATGATATAACTCCTATATCTAATGGTGCATTGACTAGATTTTAGAATCCCTAGCAATTTCCGGTAAATAGTCTAATAATAGAAGATGAACACATACGAGTATCGTGTCATATTTCTCCCAACTTTTGAGTCATCCCATAAAGTTGCCTAGTCAGGAGAGAAAAAACACCAACTTAACTCGTGGGTCAGTGCGCAAAATGCTAAATTGGGCATATTATTGTTTCAAACAAACTCTTAAGTTCCACCCTTTAAAACGATGGGGAACCTTATTATAGATGTAACTGAGGAATATACTTCCAAAACTTGTATGATCGGGCGGTGGTGTTCATCAAAATTTAGGAGGCTCAAAGCATTTTAAATGCCCCTATGGCGGCCAGTAAATGCTGAGAGATAGGAATGGCGCTTTGGGAATTGTTCTCAAAGCATTGCGAGATACTGCCTACGTTGATGGTTCTGCCGTCACGTTGCTATGAACGGTTTTCCCGACTTTTGCCGGGAATTGCCGGGCTTGATGTATCTGATGCCACCAATTTAAATAAAAAAACACATCAAAAGTTGACATTAGATTAATAATTAAAGTTCAATGAAATCGGGTCTTAGTAATGACCCAGGCTTGATCGGGTCCTTATTAGTACATAGTATCGATATTGGACTGGTTTTAGCCTTGATATATATGGTGCTTGTCATCATAGGGGAACGTCGCACATTATGGATGGTAAGAGGGTTTATAGTCTTAATGTTAGCTTCTGCTTTAAGTCAATGGGCTGGATTAAGACTGTTAAGTTTTGCCCTCAACAGCTTAGTTATAGGCTCTGCTGTTTCAATGGCAGTAATATTACAATCAGAATTCCGTCGGTTTCTTGAGCAGTTGGGACAGGGAGAAATTCTGCAAATGTTTGGACATAGTAGCAGAGTTTTACCTGAATCAGATAGCATTATTGATGAAATAGTAGAATCAATCAAACAACTGTCTCAAAATCGTATAGGTGCTTTGTTAATCATAGAAACAGAAGGGCCTATAGACGAGAGGGATTTTTCTGTACCTGGGGTAAAGTTAAATGCTGAACTTTCTAAGGAATTATTACAAACCATATTTCAGCCAAAAACTTTATTACACGATGGCGCAGTCCTAATTCGAGAACATAAAGTTATATCGGCTGGTGTGATTCTACCACTGTCTGAGAGAATAGCTTCCAGGCAATTAGGGACTCGTCATCGAGCAGCTATGGGAATTACAGAACAAGTAGAAAAGTGCATCTGCGTAGTGGTGTCTGAAGAAACTGGTTCTATTTCTCTGGCCGAAAAAGGTACTTTAAATCGACCTTTAACTAGCAATAAACTTAAGGAGTTATTAGAAGAACGCCTATTTTTATCAGGTAGTGAAAAAAATACAAAACCGTTCACCATATTTAATATTGGACTTCAAATAGGATCGAAAGGATCGAGATTAATGTCATGGATGCTTCGTCAAAGTCCATCAGCTCCTCGAAAGAAAAGATGAATCAAGGAACTTGCTTACAAGATTTACCTGTTGACCTAGAACCAGAAAAGTTGCCTCGCCATGTGGCTGTAATTATGGATGGCAATGGCCGCTGGGCAGGACGCAGGGGTTTACCTCGAATTATGGGTCATAGGCGTGGGGTGGAATCGCTGAAGGCCCTACTACGGTGTAGTAAAGATTGGGGCATAGAAGCATTAACTGCTTATGCGTTCTCTAGTGAAAATTGGGGCAGGCCACTAGAGGAAGTTAATTTTTTGATGACTTTATTTGAAAAAATTTTACATCAAGAGCTAAAGGAGATGGTGGCAGAAGATGTTCAAATTAGATTTGTTGGTAATCTAAGTTCTTTACCTCTATCTTTACAGGCTGAGATTAAACATTCAATGGAAATGACTCAGCAAAATCAGGGGATTAAGTTTACTGTAGCTACTAATTATGGAGGACGTCAGGAGATTGTGCACGCCTGTCAAGCGATCGCCTCTCAGGTACAAAAAGGTTTACTAAAGCCAGAAGAAATTAATGAAGGGTTATTTGAGCAATATCTTTATACTGCTGGAATTTCTCATCCAGATTTGTTAATTCGTACCAGTGGGGAAATGAGAATTAGTAATTTTTTGTTATGGCAAATGGCTTATTCAGAAATCTATGTTACTGAAACATTTTGGCCTGATTTTAACCGTTCTGAATTTCATCGTGCCTTATTTGCTTATCAGAAACGTCAACGCAGATTTGGTAAAATATGATGTGCAGACATATTTAAGTAATACAGAAGGCTAATATTTCTGATTTATCAGTTGAGTTTTGTGGCCTTTAGTTGATTTTGCCGAAAAATTGTGGATATGCGCCTCCTCTTTTAAGGGATAATCAAGAAGAGAATATTCGCCAAGGTCAAGCCTCCTTATTGCAGAGGACTGATAACTGATAACTGATAACTGATAACTGAAATCACTAAGGCCCACAAAAAATTGCTTCTTCGAGGTCCTGGCGACTTAAGGAATATTTAAAGGAGCGTTGAATATCATCACCATTAGCACTAGCATCTAGATAGCGCACTGTAAGTTGATCGATATCAAGTGATAATTCTGCTTTCCAAGTAGGTTTTTCTACCCACCAACAATGCAATTTTTCAGAATTTTGTTGGCAGCCATTTTCTTGGAGCCATTGCTCAATTTTTGGCAGAGGGTGATTATATAAAGGGGTATCTGGTTTGGGAATATCCATCTTTTTTTTTGTACTTACAAGCAAAAAATATTTAGTGCCGCTACGCGGAAGTCAAAAGTTAGAAGTCGAGCATCGAGTGCTAATTGGCGAGGTTTCCTGTAGCGCTTTTAAAGTGCGGAAATAGTTCCGCACACATCGCCTCCAGAATGTAAGACGCACATTTGACAGTCAAAAGTATTGATTGGTAAAGCTTTTAGGATTTTTTAACTGATTAGTTCTTTCTGCCATCTTGCACTAGATTTGATAACAATTTTAATAACTTACAAAGACTTCCAATAATTCAATTGCATCAACTATAGAACTATATAGGGTTTGCTGAAAAAATCTTTTAGTAGGGATAGGAGACAGGAGACAGGAGACAGGAGACAGGAGACAGGAGAAATGGGAATGAGCGAGAAGGTAGAAGTAAGAATTGTCCCAAGATTTTTATGGCCAACTATACGCCTAAAATACTAACTTTTTGAGTGTTTTAGACTGAAACAGGCGCACTTTTTTTGTGCCTAAAAAGGCT
>NZ_JAAHHG010000752.1 GCF_010692555.1 Okeania sp. SIO3B5
TTCCCCATCTCCCCATCTCCCCATCTCCCTATCTCCCTATCTCCCCATCTCCCCACCCTCCCCACACTTCCCACCCTCCCCATCTCCCCATCTCCCCATCTCCCCACACTTCCCACCCTCCCCATCTCCCCATCTCCCCATCTCCCCATCTCCCTATCTCCCTATCTACCCTACTTCCTAATGCACCATTTAAGGTGTGTCTGTCCAGTAGAGTGGTAGCTCGCGACGCAGCCAAGGGGAGGCTTGAGACCTTATTTTTTGGTCAACTAATGCATCTAGACAGTGCAAAGTTCTTGAAATAACTATTGCTCGCTAAGGCTTTCAGCGATCTAAAGCTTAAAAACTCTTTATTCAGAGGAGTAAGTACTGTAAGGCTTTTACAGTAATACTTTCAGCATTCAACACAAATTGTTTTTGGGAAGAACTTTGTACTCTCCAGTAATGCATTATTTGAAATTATTTTAAGTATGATATCATTTTTTCTGCATAAAATATTACTTATAAATCAGCTTTCATACTGAGATAAACATAAACAAAATAAAATCTAGAAACGTTGTGAATACTGAGTCTTAAGTCATATAACCTGATCGGGTGAAATATAATTCACCCGATCGGGTGATAAATAATTTACATTTCTTAAAATATACTGAGTACAGTAAAGAAAAAAAAAGAAATTATTCGGAAATTTTAAACCATGAAACAAGTTTATACAACTACTACCAGTCTAGCGATCGCTGCCTTACTATTAAATGGAGCAGGACAAAGCGCACAAGGTATAGGTCTTACAAGTGGAATGTTTAGCTTATTTCTAGAATGTAATAATGATGGAACTGCTTTATTCTTGGACTCTCATAATGGATGGCAATACAGTCAAGATGCTATTGGAGACATGACTGACAACAGTACTTATGATATTACAGGAATGGGAGTTTTCCAAAACGGTAATGAAGTCTTCGTTGCCATTGGCAGTAACTTACCCGGAACAGGTGCAGGTTACGACCGCAACGTCAATCCAATTTTCCACGGTGACTTATTCTTTACTCCAGGTGGTGACAACTTCCAAGACTCCATGGAAGCTGGAAATCTCTACGGTATTCACTTCTCTGGTAGTAAAGATTCTGGAGCTAATGCAGGGCTAGGTGTATATCAGAACGTAGCAGCTAAAGGTGTGGGTGTGAATAACTTCGGACATCGTACCTACAATAACTATGCTGCAATGGTTGATTCTAGCAGCAGTAACTTCTACGGGGACCTCGGTGTTAATAACTCTTACTTTAATGGCGATTCTGGCTACAACGTAATTTCTGGAGGCCAAAAAGTCGAGGACGACGGCTTCCAAATGTTGACCCTCGACGACCTCGCGGCAGCGGGACTCGATAGAAACACAGTTGGTGGCAGCGAAATTTTAGGCTTTAAATTTAACCTTGATGCCATAGTTCCTCCAGAACCCGCACCACTACCAAAGGATATCGGCACTCTGAAAGGAATTGCTGAAGGATATGGCTTCGACTGGGGTTCCCAAGGTTGGGATGGAGAATTGGCAGCTTACGACACTAATATCGCCGAGAAACAAGAGCAAGTCAACACTTACCAAAGTCAAGTTGATGACTACCAAGCAAAAGCTAATGCTCACCAAGCACAGGCAGCTATCTATGATACCCGCAGTCAAACTGCAAGTGAAGAAGCCGATAAGCTGAAACAAGAGCGCAATGAGCGCAGCAGTGGAAGCTGGCGATCTGCTAGATACAGTCCTGGCGGAGAAGCCAACAATGTGATTAAACAAGAGCGCAATCAGCGCAACAAAATCCTCAAACAAATTGATGAAGCCAACGAAATAATCGACGAAATTCCTGGACAAATCACTGATGCTACAGATGAACGTGATGCACTAACAACTAAACTGAATGAGGTTCCTAGCGAAGCAGAAGCGATCGCTATAGCTAGGGAAAACGCAGGTGGAAACATTAAGCAAGCTTACGAAGCTGTTGCAGAACTTGTCCCCAAAAAAGAAGCATGGGAAGAACACAAGCAAGAAAATAACTGGGAGAATCTGACTTTAGATGAAAAGCTTGCCGTGCAAGAAGCCTACGGTGACGAGTGGGTAGAACTTCGTGGTGACGGCAGCCCAGCCAAGCAAGAGCAGGAGCTGACTTTGTTTAGCCAGGTTTTAGCCGACTTTGAATCTGGAGTTAAACAAGACAACCAAGCAGAAATTAAGCAATACCAGACACAAATTAATGAGAAGCAAAATAATATAGATGACTTAGTAACAGAACTTAATGATGCCCAAGCTCTCAAGCCAAAACTGGAGAAGAATCTAGAGAATTTCTACGCAACCAACGACCTACGCGATCAACTTAAAGCAGTTAAAGCTAATGCAGAACAGAAACAAGCAGCTATTGACACTGACAACAGCCTCAACGGCATCCAGAAAGAGGAACTCCGTGCCTTTTACGAAACCGATATTGCTCGCACCCAAGCACTCATCAATAAAATTGACAGCTCCCAGGAGTCCCTAGATAGTCTTTTTGATGGAGCTGACAAATATTTCAAGAATGTCTTGATAGCAGATGCTCAAAATAGCGATAGCCCAATATTTGATGAGAATGGCAATCAAGAAGTCTATGGTCCCGATGAGGTAACTGTGCAGATTCCAGTTTACGATGAAGACGGCCAAATTAGCGGTTACACTACCCATACTGTGGCTGAAGAGGGCGCACTGAAAACCGTTGCTAGCGAATATGCTCGCTTCGATGCTGAATCCAAACTGTTTAATGATGCCCGCAAAGACAGAGTTCAAGAACAAGAGAATAATGAAATTGCTCGCGACAACGAATTTGCTGCTAAGGAAGAAGATATCAACAGTTACAACCAGGCATTGAACAATAGAAATAACAGTTTAGCACAGAAACAAGAGCAAGTTAACCAGAAAGATGAACTGCTCGTAGAAATTGAAACACAAATAGCTGAAGTTCGTGACGAAGCAATTGCACAGGAAAAACGGGAGCAGATGAGCGAATCTCTAGCTGCTGCTGAAGTTGAAAATCAGAAGGAACAAGAGCTTGAGGAACTTTACGGTGTGCGGACTCTCGACAACCCTGGTGGCATTCCTACCTCTCCTGAAGAAGTGATAGCTATGGATGTGCCTGAACCATCTTCAGTCTTGGGTTTAATTGCTGCTATCGGAGGAGGTTTTGCTGCTCTGCGTCGCCATCGCCAAGATTAAATTATATAGCAGGGAACAGGGAATAGGGAACAGGGAATAGGGAACAGGGAATAGCTTTGATTTAAGACATTTAGGTTTGTGTGTAATTTTATTTAATCGGAAGGAGAGAGTGATATTGTATCTACTCAATTCTCCTTCTTTTTTTTATGTTATATCATGTTCGGATAATTAGTTATATCATGTTCGGATGATCACTTACAATAAAGTCATTGCGACTGAAACGGAGTGGAAGGAAGCAATAGATACGGGTTTGAGATATCTCTTCCATCTATATCCTAATCATAACTATTCAACCGAAC